>CAYRBD010000135.1:0-6962 GCA_964422465.1 uncultured Chitinophagaceae bacterium | reverse complement strand
AAAATTACACATCCAACTGTGCATATTGGGCATGAGTTTCAATAAATTCTCTGCGGGGGGGCACTTCCTCTCCCATCAGCATGCTGAAAACAAGGTCTGCTTCTGCGGCGCTTTCAATGGTAACCTGTTTGAGGATGCGGGTTTCAGGATTCATGGTTGTTTCCCAAAGCTGTTCTTCGCTCATCTCTCCCAGGCCTTTGTATCGCTGTACGTTTACGCTTTCCTCTTTTCCTCCTTTGGCCACCTGAGTTACTGCCGCACGGCGCTGAGATTCAGTCCAGCAATAGACTTGTTCCTTCCCTTTGCTAACCTTATATAAAGGAGGTTGTGCCAGATAAACATACCCCTGTTCAATCAGCGCCTTCATTTTTCGGAAAAACAGGGTCAGAATGAGGGTCGCAATATGGGAACCGTCCACATCGGCATCGGTCATGATGATGATCTTATGATAGCGTAGCTTAGCCAGGTTGAGTTCTTTTTCATCTTCCTCGGTGCCCACGGTTACGCCAAAAGCGGTGTACATGTTTTTGATCTCCTCATTCTCATAAATCTTGTGCTCCAGGGCTTTTTCAACATTCAGTATTTTACCGCGAAGAGGAAGGATAGCCTGATAATTTCTGTCCCGGCCCTGCTTGGCGGTACCACCGGCGGAATCTCCCTCTACAAGGAAAATCTCACATTTCTCAGGGTTTCTATCCTGGCAGTCAGCCAGTTTCCCAGGTAATCCACCGCCGGTTAATACACTTTTTCGCTGCACCAGTTCTCTGGCTTTTCGGGCGGCATGACGTGCCTGAGCCGCAAGTATAACTTTGCTGATAATGGTTTTGGCTTGTTTGGGATGTTCTTCCAGATAGTTGGCCAGTACGGTACTTACCGCATTGTCCACCACTTTCATTACTTCGGAGTTACCCAACTTGGTCTTGGTTTGCCCCTCAAATTGGGGCTCTGGTACTTTTACCGATAGTATCGCACTCAACCCTTCCCGAAAATCTTCTCCATTAATCTCAACCTTTACCTTTTCAAAAAATTTATTCTTCTCACCATAGGATTTAAACACGCGGGTAAGCGCACGGCGAAAGCCGGATACATGTGTCCCGCCTTCTATGGTGTTGATATTGTTGACATAAGAGAAGATATTCTCACTGAAGGAATCGTTGTACTGCATGGCTACCTCTACAGAAACCGTGGTATCTTCATCCAGAGTCTCTACATAAATGGGTTTTTCCAGCAGGGAATTACGCTTGCTCCTGCCGTCAAGCAGCTTCACAAATTCCACAATACCACCTTCGGAATAGAATGTTTCCGATAAGGGTTGTCCCTCTTCATCCGTTTCCCGGCGGTCTATTAACGCTATATGGATTTTTTTATTCAGATACGAGAGCTCCCGTAAGCGGGAGGCTAATATTTCCCGATTATAAACAATGTCATTGAAGATAGTATCATCCGGCCAAAAATGAATCCAGGTGCCGGTTTCATCCGCTTCCCCGGTTACTTTCACCGGTTCCATAGGTATCCCTCTCTCGTAATCCTGTTCAAAGACTTTGCCATCTCTTTTAACGGTGACATGAAAGTCCGAAGACAGGGCATTGACACAACTAACCCCTACTCCATGTAATCCGCCGGAGACTTTATAGGTGCTTTTATCAAACTTTCCGCCGGCATGCAATACTGTCATCACCACTTCCAGGGCAGAGCGGTTTTCCTTAGCCATAATTCCGGTAGGGATTCCTCGCCCATCGTCGGAAACGATTATGGAATTATCTACATCAATTACGACTTTAATATGAGAACAGTAACCGGCAAGGGCTTCATCAATGGAATTATCTACTACCTCGTAAACCAGATGGTGCAATCCCTTGCTCCCTGTATCACCAATATACATGGAGGGTCGCTTGCGAACCGCTTCCAGACCTTCTAATACCTGAATACTGTCAGCGCCGTAACCATTTTCTGAAGCCAGAGAAAGAGAGGCCGACTGATTTTTTACCTCGTTCATCTAAGATGTGAATTTCTTTTACTGTTAGATATAAAAATGATATGAAATGCAAAAATAAGCAATTTTAAGCGATTTTCAAGGGCTTTGTTATAAAGTCATCTGTGCCTGATTAATATGTCTGTATTCTGTAAAATTAGACTAAAAGCTCCAGTTGTCCCTTGATATACCGGGCAGTTATTTTTCTGTAAAAATTTAAATAGTACCTTTGTACAGCTATGAAAACGAACAGCCTGAGGAAGCAAACTCCTCCTGATATATTATCTATCGCTTTGCCACAGTCGTGTCTTGAGGATGAATTAAAGTTGATTGAGAAGGAAGAGGAAGAGGTAAAGGACCAACTGCGTATAGAGGTAAAGCGTTATGCCTTCCCACAGGCCTGGCCTGTGGAAGATGTAGGAATCGTATATTGCAATCCGGATGCTACTGAAAAAGCCCCTACTATAGAGTTGCATTATTGCCTGGTGGGGAATCGCTACTGTAGTAACCCGGCCTGCCAGAATTCGGGTTGTGAATTATCCAGAAAGCACGGCCGGCATAAACCGGCGCCTGTGATGGAGGTGGTGAACATCAGTTATCATCCCGGCCTGCTGAAAAGTTTCGATACTTCTCAATTGGCGAATATTTTCGAGACCGGTAATCAATATTTTAAATCACTTTCTCCCGGCACCAAAACTAAAATAGCCCTGGAGCAGATTATTCATCATCCTTATAAGGGGGTGCTCAAAAATATTTTTCTCCAAAGCAAGGGAATGGAGTTGCTGTTGTACAGCTCAGATCAATTCATCCGGCATAACAACAGGGAGCAGGGGTATGGCTGTCGCTTTCTTACACATGCCAGGGACCGCGAAAAGATCATGAAAGCCCGTACCATCCTGACCGAGCATTTGGATTCGCCGGTTACCATTAAAGAATTAGCCAGAATGGTGGCTATGAACGAATGTTATCTCAAAAAAGGATTTAAAGCCATGTTTGGTTCCACCATTTATGACTATTTCCAGAAAGAGCGCATGGAACGCGCCCGTTATCTTCTAAATGAAAAAAGGCTGCCTGTTTCTGAAGTGGCGGTGATGATGGGGTATTCCTGCATCTCCCACTTTAGTACAGCGTTTAAAAAGCATACGGGGTTAAAACCCTGCGAGCTGCTGCGATAAAAGTGTAGTCAATGGAAAGTTCAACTATGGAGCACGAAAATGCCACATTACTGGCGCGTTTGAATCGTATTCCGGTGTGGGCTTTACCTAAAAGTTACCTGGTTATTATCGGACTGGGTTATTTCTTTACATTTTACGATATCAGCAACATCGGCTTTGCTATGCCGGCCATTAATGAGCAATTTCATTTGTCCAACTCTACCAGTCTGTTTCTGGCCCTGTCCGTAGGACTCATTGGTTATATTATTGGCTCTTTCGTAATAGGGACGATGGCTGACCGTTTTGGTCGCTACCGGATGTTGTTGCTTACTTTTGCCCTGACGGCTATTGGCTCCTTCGGCGATGCGCTGGCTCCTGATATCCTGATCCTGATCATCTTTCGCTTTATAACCGGCGTTGGAGTAGGCGCCGACCTCAATCTGGTATCTACCTATGTGAGCGAACTGGCACCTACCGCCCGTCGCGGTAGAATTACCCTATTAACCTTTCTGGTTGGAATCCTGGGGCAAACGGTTACCCCTTTCGTGGCGCTAGCCCTTGTTCCAAATTTTGAGACAGGCTGGCGGTTCCTTTTTAGTATTGGCGGTTTAATTGCTGTTACGGGGCTCATTCTTCGTGTGCAGTTACCCGAATCTCCCCGCTGGGAAATTCTTCACGGGCGTTCAGATAAAGCAGAAGAAACGATTAAACGCATGGAAGAAAACTGTTTATCACGCAGTATCCAACTCCCTGAACCGGATCTGTCTCACGGCCTTATTTTTAATAAAATTTCTTTTCGTTCTCTCTTCCAGCCCCGTTATATGCGTCGCCTTGCCATCTTTGTGCCCATGTGGTTTCTCTGGTATATTGGCAATTATGGCTTCCTGGGAGATGCAGCAGACCTTATCACTGCTCAGGGGGCAGGTATAGGAGATTCAATCGCTTTTCTGGCCGTAGGCGCTATTGGTTATCCAATTGGTACTTTATTGGTTTTAAAGATTGTTGATCGATTAGAACGAAAAAGATTGATCTTTTTTACCACTATCGTTTGGTTAGTGGGGATGCTGTTGGTTGGAAATTATTCCAGCGATTTGTCTGTTTATGCCGGTTCATTATGTGCCTCGTTGGCGCTCGGTGCTTACCTCCAGGTGGCCTATACCTACACTGCGGAAGCCTTTCCTACTGCTGCACGTTCTACCGGGTTTGCTCTTTCCGATGGATTGGGACATGCAGGCGGGGCGGTAGGTGCTCTTCTACTGCCGGTACTTATCATGCACACCTCTTTTTTTATTGGCTTCGCCTTCATTGGTTGCACCGGATTACTGGCCGGACTTGTTGCATTATTAGGACCCAAAACGACCGGGCGCCATCTGGAAAGCGTTTCTTCCTGACTGGTTCTCTGCTATTTCACCTCGTCAAATGCTTGTTGCAGGTCGGCTTTGATATCTTCAATGTTTTCAATGCCCAGAGATATCCGCACTCTTCCCGGCTCGGCGCCCGCAGCTTCCTTCTCTTCATCAGAAAGTTGTTCGTGCGTGGTAGTGGCAGGGTGGATGACCAGCGAACGGGTATCTCCTACATTGGCCAGGTGATAAAGCAACTTTAAATTATCAATAAACTTATCTGCGGTTTCTCCGCCTCCTTTGATCTTAAAGGACAGAACGCCTCCGAACCCATGTTTCATATATTTTTTGGCCAGTGCATAGCTCCGATGGCTTTCCAACCCCGGATAACTTACGCTTTCTACCTGTGGATGTTTTTCCAGCCATTGAGCCAGTTCAAGGGCATTGTCCACCGTCTTTTGCATGCGTAACGACAAGGTTTCCAGCCCCTGAATGAAGTAATAAGAATTTTGTGGGGAGGGGGCGGAACCAAAAGTCCGCAGGCCGCATACCCGGGCGCGAATGATATAAGCAATATTTCCAAAAGGGCTGTCGGCGCCAAAGGTTTCCCAGAAGTTCATGCCGTGATAGGCTTCATCCGGCTCTGAGAATTGAGGATACCGGCCATTTCCCCAGTTGAAGTTTCCGCCATCCACTATTACACCTCCGATGCTGTTGCCATGTCCTCCAATCCATTTGGTGGCAGCATGTACAATGACGTTGGCGCCATAGTCAAAAGGTTTGCAAAGGTAGCCTCCGCCGGCAAAGGTATTGTCAACGATTACGGCAATACCGTGCTTTTGGGCGATGTTGGCAATTTTTTCAAAATCGGGTACCACCAGAGCAGGATTTCCGATGGTCTCCAGGAAGATACATTTGGTCTTTTCATCTATCAAAGATTCTATTGATTCCGGATCTTCAATATTGGCAAAACGGGCTTCTACCCCCAGCCTTTTAAAGGTGGTTCTGAACTGGTTATAAGTACCTCCATATACGAAGTGGGCAGAGATAAAGTTTTCCCCTGCATAGGCCACGTTGTTGACTGCCATAAAGCAGGCGGAAAGCCCGGAAGAAGTGGCCAGTGCCCCTACTCCGCCTTCTAACGCAGCAATCCTTTTTTCAAAGACATCGGTCGTTGGATTCTGGATGCGGGTGTAAATGTTGCCAAACTTCCTTAATCCAAATAAATCGGCTGCATATTTGGCATTTTCAAAAAGAAAAGAAGTGGTCTGGTGAATGGGAACGGAAGCTGATCCGTTTGGTTTTTCCGGCCGATATCCGGCGTGTACCTGTAAGGTTTCGTAATGCAAAGGTTTTTCCTGGCTCATTAAAGTAGTTTTTAAGTCCACAAAGGTAGTAGAGTATCCTATAAATTACAAATTATTGTTAGGATATTGTTGTTTAACCTCAGATAGAGGGAGGATGATAGAGTTCCATATAAGGATAAGGCCAAACGGTTCCCCAAATTGGCTAAAAGGAAAAGTTAACATCGAAATAAGCCCAATTCATAAAAACATAGAAAATGAAAGTTTTGAAGGTGAATTGCGAGATTATTATCGTACTCTAAAATTATTATAACTTCTGCTAACAAATAAGACTTCGTCGGGCACGAAGCGCCTCCGATGAAGCCTGCTGTTGTACGGAACCGGTGTTGGGGTTTTATTATGGGGATTGTAATGGAGAGAATGTCCCGGTCAGCCATCGGGTCATTGCCTTAGTCAGCTTAATGGTTGGAAGAGTGAGAAGTTAATCTTGGCATTGTTTCATTTCATGGTTTTTATTGCTCTTTTTTATGACCACGCGGCGATTCCCGTCCGACTATGCCAATAATTTCGGAGCAATCGCGCCATTATTAGGTGGGTTCACTGGATCACTTAAAGAGGCCTGTAATTACAAGACGGTATTCTATACTATAGATGCTGTATCTTTTAATAAGATCACTTTTTCAGTCTTCGGTGTACTTTCTTCACGAAGGCCACGGAAACTTCTACAACATTGGCTACCTGAGCACCAGTAAACGCCATTTTTATAATGCTAATGATGTGGCAAGGTGTTTACCGGAAAAAATACGCTTTTGCCGGAATAGTTTTTATCCTTTACCGGATTTTTCTCTAAAAACATTACAAATATTATTATCTTGCATGCCATAACCCTATTTTAACCTGGATGATCGCTTTTCTATAGGACTTTAGATTCTGAGGAGCTCCTGGCCGGTTATTCCGTTGATAAAAAGATTACATTCAGGCATCGTATTAGCTGTTTAAACGTTTATAAATGTTTATAAACGTTTATAAACGGCTCGAGGATATACAAAATGCGTAATAGAGTGAAAATTGCAACTGATTGATAATTAAATATTTAAATACAATAGGCACGAGATTGAGTTGCGCCTATTTGAGCGATGTGGCGCAATCCGCTTCGCTCCTTGCGCCACATCGTCCCGGCGGCTTCCAC
>CAYRBD010000134.1:0-7045 GCA_964422465.1 uncultured Chitinophagaceae bacterium | reverse complement strand
AATTTGCACTACAAATTGTCAAGAATAAAGAAGATGCACAAGAGGTTCTTTCTGATGTTTTTTTAAAAGTTTGGATATTGAGGACGCAATTGCCCAAGGAAGAACAGTTTGTTTTCTATTTATATAAAGCCGTTAAAAATACCAGCCTGAATTATTTAAAAAAGAGCAATTGCAAAAGATTAATGGAGCTGGAGGCTTACTTTGTTAATGCTTCAGTTCAGAACACTTATTCTCCTGAAACTCAAATCATCAGTCGGGAAAACCTGACCCGCATTCGTGAAGCAATCCATCAATTACCGCCTCGTTGCCGCCAGATATTTATTCTGGTTAAAGAGGATCAGCTAAGCTATCGGCAAGTTGCAGAATTATTAGACCTTTCCGAAGCAACCGTTAATGTACAAATGTCTATAGCTTTTAAAAAGCTTAGCGCTTCCCTAAAGATGATGCTCCCGGAACTATTTTCTTAATTTTTTTAACACTTTTAATTGATTACCGGTTTTCGATTGTCTTATAAGTAATGGAAGATCGTTTAGACGAACTGATTTCGAAATATTGGTTGGGGACGCTTTCTTCTTCTGAACTTGAAGAATTAGAGCATCTGTTGCTTTCTTACCCTGAAGAGTGGCTGAAAATGGGGCTGTTACACAAAACGAAAATTGAACTAAAGCCAATGCTCTCCAAAAAAGAGCCAGCCGAAATAGCAGACCGTATATTGCGAAAGAAGAACGACACCAATATTTTTTCGAGATTCGGGAAAAAGTCTGAAACTCGGAACAGGAGTTCTTTTTTTAAGAAATACAAGTATGGATGGATTTTACTTCTGGTTGGAGCAGGGACATTGTTTTTTTTAAGCAAGATGGAATGGACTTCAAACCGGCAAAAAATGACAGGATGGGAGCAGGTAATAACGCTCAACGGGATGAAAACCAATTTACGGTTGAAGGACGGTACAGAGGTTTGGTTAAACGCGGGCAGTACTTTAAAATATCCTGAGGCATTTCAGGAGGGTGTTCGGGAGGTTTATTTGACAGGAGAGGCTTATTTTAAGGTGAGACATGAAGCTGATGCACCTTTTATTGTTCATACAGCCAAAATGCATGCAAAGGTATTGGGTACCGAGTTGGATATCCGCGCTTATCCGGATGAAGCCTTTTCGGAAGCTGCTCTTATTTCAGGAGCCGTAAAGGTGATCTTCAAAGAGGGGGATAGCAATAAAAGTATCCGTTTGAAACCACATCAGAAGATTGTTATAAGAGACCAACCGGATCAAAAGAGTCATGAAACGGAGTTGAAACCCTTATCCGGCCGGCATGCAGATAGCCTGCCTCAAAGAATACAACGAGATATCATTTTGGAACCTATAAAGTTGATTAATGAAAAGATATCTCTGGAAACGGCCTGGAAGCAAAATGTGCTGATCTATGAGGATGAACCCTTTGATGTTCTGGCCCGGCGTCTGGACCGTTGGTACGGGATACATATTATTATAAAGGATTCGGCCCTGGCCAAACAGCGGTTTACCGGGAGAGCCGACAATGTTTCACTGGAAAAATTATTACATATTTTAAAAATGCTAAAACCTTTTACTTATGTCGTTGATGGCGACCGGGTAATCATTAAATAACAAAAGAGTATGCAAAACAGAAAATTGACATTTAGGAGGGCGAATGCGCCACCTGGGAAAAGTATTTTTTTACAAAAAGAAAAGCGAAGAATAGTGTCATATTCCCCGCTAAAGATAAGAAAACACTGTAACGTATTTCCTCATACCTCCCCATAAAGGAGGCTTAAAATGAAAAGCAATGCAAAACTATATAAAACCATTTAAAAAGGGTAAAGAACGGTTAACGCTTACTCAAAAGATGTTGCTTATGTCAAAAATGACCCTGATTCTACTGCTGGGCTTCCTGCAGGTATCGGCTGCGGGGTATTCACAAAAAAAGATATCTGTCGATTTTAAAAATGCTCCGGCGAAGAAGGTATTTCACAAACTGTCAAAATTATCAGGCTATGTATTTTATTACAACAATAATGATTTTGAAAACAGCCCAGGAGTTAGCCTTTCTTTAAAGAATACTTCTGTTTCTGATGTATTGGATTCTCTGGAAGGCCTGCTGGGTATTCATTATAAAGTGCTGCCGGAAGACCTGATCGTGGTAAACCGGGGCAATAAGGCTATTTTATTTCAGGAACTCAAGGGTAAAGTTGTTGATCAGCAGGGTAATCCGCTGGTGGGCGTTACCATCAAAGTGAAAGGTACCAATACAGGAACCGTTACCAATGAGGAAGGGGCTTTCAGCCTGGATGTTCCTGAGGAGGCTACTCTGATAGTTTCCTACATTGGGTATGATACAAAAGAAGTAGCCGTAAACGGGCAGGAACAACTTAGTATTACATTAGAACCCTCTGCTAAGAGTTTAAATGAAGTGGTGGTCGTTGGATATGGTACACAGCAGAAGAAGGAGATTACTTCCGCCATTGCCAATGTAGATGCGAAGGATTTCAATAAAGGAGGGGTTACTTCTCCCATGGATCTGATTCAGGGGAAAGTGGCCGGATTGACCATTACCAACACTGGAAGGGATAACCCCAACGCTGGGGCTTCCATTCAATTACGCGGAATTACATCACTTAAAGGTGACTTGGCTCCACTGGTTGTGGTAGATGGCATCCCAGGTGGCAATCTGGACCTTTTGCAGCAAGACGATATTGCATCAATTTCTGTATTGAAGGATGGTTCTGCTGCTGCCATTTATGGTACCAGGGCAAATGGTGGTGTCATTTTAGTGACTACTAAAAAGGGAAAATCCGGAGCGCCAAGTTTTGAATATTCTACCTATTTTAAACATGACGCAGTTTATAAAACGCCGGACTATCTGTCTGCTGCTCAGTACAGGGATTTAATTGATCAGGGGATAGTCTCCAAAAATAACGACTATGGTGCAACAACAAATCTTTATGATTCGTTGCTGAACAAAAATAACCTGTCACAGTATCATTATTTTTCAGCTACTGGTGGCGGAGAGAATACCAACTACAGGGCATCAGTCTATTATAATAAGGCTGAAGGAATTGCGAAACAAAACGGTCGTGAGGAGTTTGGCGGCCGGATCAATATCAACCAGACCGGATTGAACGATAAGTTGAAAATTCAAATGAACCTTGCTTCCAATATGAATAATGCCAACATGTTAGGAGGTGGAGATGGAAGTGATGACAACAAGCAAGCCATTAATAACTTTGAACAGGCCGTACAATGGAACCCTACAGCTCCTATTCATGATCCGGACGGTTACGGCGGCTTTTTCCAGTATGAAGGTTATAACAGCTATAACCCTATGTCCCGGTTGGCTTACCGAATTAAAAAAAGAAAGCAACAAACTTTCTCCGGTGACCTTCGCGCTACTTTAGAAGTTTACAAAGGGCTTTCGATCAGCGCTTTTGGTTCTTACCAGCGGAACAGCTTTGATGACCGTAATTTTCGTTCTTCCCAGGATTGGGATCAACGTCCCAATGGACAATATCTGGGAACGGCTTATGCTTCAAAGAGTAACCACCTGGATTGGCAAAAAACCTTTGAATCTACGATTCATTACAATACCATCATCAACAATAACCATTCCCTTAAAGCACTCTTGGGATATTCCTATCAGTATGGTTCCACAGAAGAATATAATGTAAATAATAATGGATTTACTTCTGATGCTTATAAAGACTGGGATCTGGGAGCTGGATCTGCCATAAATAATACCCAGCTTCCTCGTCCGGGAATGGGTAGCAACAAATGGGACAATACCCTGGTTGCCTTTTTCGGAAGGTTGGATTATAACTATAAAGGAAAATATTTTGCCCAGGCGATCTTGAGGCATGAAGGATCTTCCAAGTTTGGAGCTAATCATAAATGGGGTAATTTTCCTGCTGCTTCTGCCGGGTGGGACATCAGTCAGGAAGATTTCATGCGTGACGTCACTTTTATCAATAATCTGAAATTGAGAGTAGGTTATGGAGAAACCGGGAATCAGGGTATTGACGATTATCAATCTCTGGTTACTCTTGGAACCGGCGGTGTATATCCTCAGGACGGAACCTTTTATCAAACTTACGGTCCCTCCAGAAACCCGAACCCCAATTTAAGGTGGGAAAAGAAAAAAGAATGGGATTTTGGACTTGATTTTGTTTTACTATCTAACAGGCTGAGCGGCTCATTGGATGTATTTGACCGAAAAACTGTTGATCTATTATACAATTATACGGCACAGCTTCCGCCTTATGTTCAAAGTTCCCTGTTAACGAATGTAGGAAGTATTGGGAATAAAGGGATCGAACTACAACTCAGTTTTGCGGCCATTGATAAAGGAGATTTTAAATGGAATCTGGACTTTACGGGCAGTTCATTACGGAATAAGATGATTTCCCTGTCCAATGATCTTTATAAGGCCAATTACCTTGAGTTTTACGGTTTGCCTTCCCCAGGAAATCTTGGTCCGGCTATTCGGGTAGAGCAGGGAGGTGCCGTTGGTAACTTCTACGGAAAGCGCTTTGCCGGGTTCAACAAAGAGGGGAAATTCCTTTTCTATAAAGCCGATGGATCTACTGGCACCGCAGGTGAGATGTCTACCGAAGACCTCACTATTATTGGCAACGGAGTTCCCAAATATATGGCTTCTCTGAATAGCTATTTTCAGTATAAGAATTTTGACCTGACTATTTTCTTCAGGGGAAAATTTGATTACGATATTTTGAACCTGAAGCAGTTGTTCTTTGGGAATAAGAAATGGTTGCCAAATAATGTGTTGGAAACGGCAGTAACCAAAAATAAAAATATCAATGATGATCCACAATATTCGGATTATTATTTAGAGAATGGTAACTTCGTTAAGTTAGATAATGTGACCCTGGGTTACAACTTCCCGTTTAAATCGTCTTACATTTCTCATTTAAGGGTATATGTCACTGCGCGTCACTTGTTTACTTTCACCGGATATTCAGGAATAGATCCGGAACTTCAGGATACTGGCTTTGACACAGGGGTAGATGACAGAGGTTTTTACCCGGCTACCCGCTCGTTTACAATAGGCTTAAATTTAGGATTCTAAAAAGACATAATTATGAAAACGATAATAAAGAAGTCCGTTTATCTGGTTGTCGTGTTGGTTGCCCTTAGTTGGACTTCCTGCACAGACCTGAATGAAACGGTATATCACGACATAACGGCTGATAATTTTTATCACAATAAAAGAGAGGTATTGCAAGCCGTTTTGAGACCTTATACACATTTGCAAGCATGTATCGCCCCTACCGGGCAAAATGCATATTATTATATGTCTGAATTATCTGCCGATCAATTGGCCTGGCCTCAAAAGGGACGTAATGGTTATGATGGCGGAGATCATATTCGCCAACATTATCATACCTGGACAACTGAAGAATCCCGTATTAGAGATGGCTGGAACTTGTTTTGGACCGGAATTGGATTTTGCAATACAGCTATTGAGCAACTCGGTGACCAGGATTTCAAGGCCATTCAAATGACCGACGATGAAAAAAAAGCACTGATTGCTGAGGTTAAAGTGGAACGTGCCTATTTTTATTTGAAGGCGATGGACCTTTGGGGCAATATCCCTATCGTTACAAAAGTGGGAGAGCCTCAAAACCCGCCTACTGCTTCGCGGAAAGAGGTATTTGAATTTATCGAAAAAGAGTTAAAAGAAAATGTGCCATTACTCCAGCCCTTGTCTCATGATCTGGACGGCCGGGTAAGTCAAGCTGCCGGTTATGCCATGCTTGCTGAACTATACCTGAACGCTGAGGTCTGGACGGGTACGCCCATGTGGGATGACTGCATAGCTGCTTGTGATAAAATCATTAACGGAGAAGTAGGTGCATTTAATGGTACGATGGAATTAGATGAGGATCCTGCAGTTACTTTTGGAAATCAAAACCGGGATTCCAAGGAAAGCATCTGGACTATTGCTTTTAGCCGGAAGGGTGGTTTTACTTTTGACTGGTCGGGATTTTTTATGGGATATTCCAATGAATCTAAAGCATTGAATGTCGGATATAGCGGATGGAACGCTTTCGTAGTAATTCCGTCTGCTTTTGATATGTTTCAAGAGGATGATCTGCGAAAGAAGAATTGGTTTTTGTTTGGCCCTCAATATGTATATGGAACACATGATCCCATCATTGGAACCGAAGAATGGGCCGGTAAACCGCTGGTTTATGTAAACAGCATTCGTTTGGAAAGCCAGGGGGACACGACTTCCCAGGGAAGTATGACTGAAGGAGAAGAAAACAGTGGTGCTCGTTTTGATAAATACAAATCAGGCACCTTAAATGATCCCAACTACTGGGAAAATGAATACATCATTTACAGGCTTACCGAAATCTATTTTGATAAAGCAGAAGCTCTGATGAGGAAAAATGGAGGTAAGGCTACCCAGGAAGCTGTAGATTTAATTAACGCTTCCCGTAAACGTCATTTTTCAGAAGATGATTGGCCCAAAGAAAAGTATACTACATCGAGCTTAACAATGGATGAATTACTGGCCGAAAGAGGGCGTGAGTTTATTTTTGAAGCTAAACGCCGTGAAGATTTGATTCGCTTTGGTAAATTTACCACTGCTTCCTGGTGGGATCATAAGCCATTGAATGATCCTAATAAAAGGCTATTCCCGATACCACACAAGCAGATTGCTATTAACCCAAACCTGAAACAGAACCCAGGATATTCTGACTAAGACGGCTTATTCTTTTAAACAAAAGCGCCTGAATCTTTTAAGGATTCGGGCGCTTTCGTTTTTCTTATGCTGGTCTCTTCATGAAATAACTGGGGATTCTTGTTTGAACGGTAACTATATCGCTCATTCAATTCATTAATTTGCGAAAACCTGCGGGATCGGCGAGCGAAAAGTTTAAATAAAAGTTTCACGCAACGGACGCGCCGGGTCTGCAAAGGTGTTGAAGGGAGCAAGTTCTCTTCTGTGCTCTTTATTTTTCAAAACTTCTGCTGCCATCCGGTTGAATGACATATCGAAAGGTATAA
>CAYRBD010000133.1:0-7047 GCA_964422465.1 uncultured Chitinophagaceae bacterium | reverse complement strand
AAGAAGTAAGTTCTCATTAACCTCGAAAACCTGTATCTTCGTTACTTAATTAGCTATTTATTTCCCTGAATCCATTTTTACTGGCAAATTTTGAAAAATCAAAGGCCATGTTTTCACACGGCCTTCATAACTTACTGATAATCAGAGTGCCCGGAGGGGGAATCGAACCCCCACTCCCTTGCGAGAACCAGATTTTGAGTCTGGCGCGTCTACCAGTTCCGCCACCCGGGCTTTATGTTGTTTCAAAAGAGCGTGCGCAAAAATAGAGAAACTCTTTAAAAGGGCCAACTCCTATTTTTAAATCGAGAAAAATCCCTTATATTTGATTATCAATAAGCTATGAAACACATTAAGATAGGACTCATTCGGGAAGGGAAAATCCCGCAGGACAACAGGGTGGCCTTTACCCCTTCCCAGTGCCGCTGGATTATGGATCACTACCCGCAAATTAGTCTGGCCGTACAACCTTCCCCTACCCGATGTTTCACGGATGATGAATACCAGCAGGTCCATATCCCTTTACAGGAAGATTTGAGAGACTGCGACATACTGATGGGCATTAAAGAAGTTCCGGTAGCACAGCTTATAGAAGGAAAAACTTACTTCATGTTTTCCCATACCCGGAAAAAACAACCCTATAATCAAAAACTGATGCGAGCCTTCTTGGAAAAAGACATTACCCTCATCGACTATGAATGTCTGACCCATGAAGACGGCCATCGCATCCTGGGTTTCGGTTTCTTTGCAGGGGTTGTCGGAGCCCACAACGGATTAATGGCTTACGGGGAAAAAACCGGTGCCTTTTCCTTCAAGCGAGTGGCAACCTGCAAAAATTTACAGGCTCTTTCAGAAACATACTTTGGCATCAAACTGCCCCCGGTCAAGATAGTAATTACAGGCTCGGGGCGGGTGGCCGCAGGCATACTGGAGGTAATGGGACAATTGGGCATAAAAGATGTTCCGCGAGGGGAGTTTTTAATTTCTGAATACAAGTATCCGGTTTATACCCAGTTAAAAGCAGGTGAATTGTATCTACGTAAAAAAGAGAAAACATATAACCGGAAAGACTTCCATCTTCATCCGGAAAATTACGAATGCCAGTTTTTACCGTTTGTAACTGCCGCAGATATTTTAATTAATGGCATCTATTGGGACAAGGGCATGCCTCCTCTCTTCCCCGCCGAAGAAATAAATAAAAAACATTTCCGGATAAAAGTGATAGCGGACATCACCAACGACCTGCACGGCTCCGTACCCTGTAATCTCGGAGATTCCACCATTGAAAACCCCGTGTATGGGGTAGATCGGGAAAGTTTAGAAAAACGTCCGCCCTACCAACAGAATACGCTTGATATGATGTGCATCGGAAATTTGCCTAACGAGTTACCAAGAGACGCCTCAAAATACTTCGGAGACCAATTAATAAAATATGTTATTGAAGAATTATTTAAGGAAAGCGGCGTATTGAACCGAGCCACAATCGTTTCTTCCGGTGAGTTGACCAAACCCTTTTCTTTTCTTCACGATTACGCTTATGTCTGACTTTTCTTTTTAAACCCTTACCTTCGCTCCAGACAAGAATTATATATATTCGCATAAGGTTATTTTACCCTATAAAAATTATAATTATGGCTACTAAAAAAAAGGCCGCAACTAAAAAAGCTACTGCCAAAAAAGCCACCGCTAAAAGAAAGGTTACTAAAAACAAGAAAACCGATCCCCCAACCTGGCAAACCCTCCCTGAAGCTATTGACGTCAACAACCTGAAGGCCGTGGAACCGCTTTCTCTCTTTACTTCTTTCGATATTGAGCTTTTTCAGGCAGGGAAACATTTTCGTTTGTACGAGAAGTTTGGCGCCCATCCAACTAAATACGAAAATATATCCGGTGTGTATTTCGCAGTGTGGGCTCCACAGGCAACCTCAGTATCAGTAGTCGGGGACTTTAATGAATGGAACACAGTGGCTCATCATCTCCATCCCCGTTGGGATCGATCGGGGATTTGGGAGGGGTTTATCCCGCACCTGGAAGCCGGACAACTCTACAAATATTTCATCACCAATGAAAGTGGAGAAACCTTGTATAAAGGAGACCCCTTTGGTAATTTTTGGGAACACAAACCCAAGACCTCTACTATTATCTGGGATCTGAATTACAGATGGACAGATGGCACCTGGATGAAAAACCGTAAAAAGAAAAATGACTTAAATGCCCCCTTCTCCGTTTATGAACTGCACCTGGCTTCCTGGAAAAGACCTGATCCTGCTGATGAAGATCGCTATTATTCCTATGAAGAAATTACCAGGGAACTTGTTCCCTATGTCAAGGAGATGGGCTTCACCCATGTAGAGCTCATGCCGGTTATGGAGCATCCCTTTGATGGCTCCTGGGGTTATCAGCAAACCGGCTATTTTGCCCCTACTTCCCGTTTTGGCACGCCGCAGGACTTTATGCGGATGATACTGGCTTTTCACAAGGCCGGCATAGGCGTCATCCTGGACTGGGTACCTTCTCACTTTCCCGGGGATGCTCACGGGCTGCACCGCTTTGATGGCTCTTACGTGTACGAAAGCGAGGATCGAAGAAAAGGCTTTCAGCCCGACTGGAAAAGCTATGTTTTCAATTATGCCCGGGGCGAAGTACGGTCTTTTTTAAACAGCAGTGCCTTCTTCTGGCTGGACAAATTCCACATAGATGGTCTGCGGGTAGATGGTATCTCCTCTTTCATTTACCTGGATTTCTCCCGTAAAAAAGGCGAATGGGAGCCGAACCGTTATGGAGGCAGAGAGAACCTGGAAGCCATAGATTTCCTTCGGGAACTGAATAAAATGATTTACCAGGAATATCCGGATGTACAAACCATAGCCGAAGAATCTACTTCCTATTATGGCGTATCTAAACCCGTTTTCCTTGGTGGGTTGGGATTTGGCATGAAATGGATGATGGGCTGGATGCATGACACCCTGAAATATTTCGGCATGGACTCCTACTTCAGACAGTGGCATCAGAACAAGTTGACCTTTAGCATCATGTATGCTTTCAGCGAGAATTTTATGCTTGCCCTTTCGCATGATGAAGTGGTGCATGGCAAATCGCCGCTAATTTATAAAATGGCAGGAGATGAATGGCAGAAGTTTGCCAACCTGCGGACCTTATACACTTATATGTTTACACATCCGGGAAGTAAACTGCTTTTTATGGGTGGAGAATTTGCACAGACCAGCGAATGGAATTATCATTCACAACTGGATTGGCATTTGTTACAATATGATTTACATAAAGGAATACAAACGCTCGTCCGTGATCTGAATAATTTATACAAAACAGAGCCGGCTCTTTATGAAAAACAATTCAGCTACGAAGGCTTTGAATGGAATGATCTTTCTGATAATCAACAATCTGTTTTCATCTTCGAGCGAAAAGGAAACAAAGAAAAAGAGAACCTTCTGATTGCTTTAAACATGACTCCCAATCCCCACGACAATTATCCCATCGGTTTGTTTAAAAAAGAAGACTGGAAAGAACATTTCAACAGTGACAATCAAAAATATGGCGGAAGCAATGTTATAAATGAAGGGATACTAAAAGCAAAATCCGAGCCTTACAATGGCCGTGATTATTCCCTCCGCCTCACCCTTCCTCCGCTGGGGGCCGTAGTACTCAAAAAAGCAAAATAGCCTATGGCCACACACAATGAAACCGGCGACGAAGGAGAAAAAATTGCAATCTCGTATCTTCAAAAGAAAGGCTACAAGATTTTAGAAACCAACTGGCGGGTAGAGAAATGGGAAATAGATATTATCGCTGAAGATGAAATTGAGCGGGTCTTTATTGAAGTAAAAACCCGCTTCTCTGAAACTTTTGGCAGCCCGGAGGAAGCGGTAACCCTCAGGAAGCAGCAACACCTGATCAACGCTGCCAACCTGTATGTCTTACAACAAGATTATGAAGGGCCATTGCGTTTTGACGTAGTAGGTATTCACCTGCAAAAAGGCAAAGCGCCGGTTATTGAACATATTGAAGATGCTTTTTATTGATGGGCAACTTTCTCCGGCCGCATCTGCGGAAAGAAAAGCACATCCTGAATAGAATTCTGCCCGGTTAACAACATGCAAAGCCGGTCTATTCCGATACCAATACCCGAAGTTGGCGGCATCCCATATTCCAGAGCGCGAAGAAAGTCCTCATCTATGTACATAGCTTCATCATCTCCGCGTTCCATCAACTTATTCTGCTCTTCAAAGCGCTCGCGCTGATCCACGGGATCATTCAGCTCGCTATACGCATTTGCTATTTCTTTTCCATTTATGATGAGTTCAAAACGCTCTACCAACCCCTCTGCACTGCGATGTTTTTTCGTCAGCGGGCTCATCTCAACAGGATAATCAATAATAAAAGTAGGCTGTACAAAATGAGCTTCGCATTTTTCTCCAAAAATCTCATCTATCAATTTTCCCTTACCCATATTGTCGGATACTTCCATACCCAGTTCCTTGCATACTTCCCGGATTTCAGCTTCGTTTTTGCCGTTTAAGTCGTAGCCGGTATATTCTTTTATGGCATCATAAATACTGATCCGTTTGTAGGGCGCTTTTAAATCTATCTCTTTATCATCCACCTTAACCTTTGTGGTACCGTTTACCTGCTCAGCAACAGCAGAAAGCAACTGTTCGGTCGTCTCCATCATCCAAAGATAATCCTTGTAAGCAACATAAAATTCCAGGATGGTAAATTCCGGATTATGTGAGCGGTCCATGCCTTCATTCCTGAAGTTGCGACTGAATTCATATACCCAGTCAAAACCTCCTACAATGAGCCTCTTCAAATACAATTCATTAGCAATGCGCAGGTACAAAGGAATATCCAGGGCATTGTGATGAGTAATAAATGGACGTGCTGCAGCGCCGCCCGGGATACTTTGCAATACCGGAGTATCCACCTCTAAGGCGCCATACCTGTTTAAAAACTCCCGGATCGCATTTTTAACCTGTGTGATTTTTCTAAATACTTCTTTATTATTAGGGTTGATAATCAGATCAGCATAACGCTGGCGGTACCGGAATTCCGGGTCGGAAACCGCATCAAAAGTTTCTCCTTCTTTTTCTTTTACTACCGGAAGGGGACGCAAAGCTTTAGACAAAAGCGTAAGTTCCGTAACATGAACAGAAGTTTCTCCTGTTTTAGTAACAAAGGCAAAGCCCTTCACCCCTATTATATCGCCAATATCCAGCAACTTTTTCCATACCTGGTTATAGAGGGTTTTGTCCTCCCCGGGGCAAATATCGTCTCTACGTACATACAGTTGAATCCGTCCGCTGACATCCTGCAAAACGGCAAAACTTGCCTTGCCCATCACCCGGATTCCCATGATCCGGCCTGCTAAGCAAACTTCCTGGAACTCTTCCTTTGTTTCTTCAGTAAATTTTTCTTTAATATGATTTGCCGTATCATTTACAGGAAATAAAGGAGCAGGGTAAGGATTGATACCCAGCTCCCTTAATGTTGATAATTTTTCTCTCCGGATGACTTCCTGTTCAGATAAGTGATGGGGCCTGTTTTCCATATTAGCTTCAAATTGAATTTCAGCCTGCAAAGATAGCAGTTTTGCCTTCACTTTGAAGTCTTACAGCTCGCCGGCTATCAATTTTTCAACAAAATCAACCATTTTTGGATCACTATAATCCGCTGCACCGGCATGGCGGAAGACAATCTCTCCTTTTTTGTTGATCATTACCGTGGTAGGTAAAGCACCTGAGAAATAATCATACGGGATATTTCCAGAGGGCACGAAAAGGGGGAGATCAAGGTCATGATCAGCAAGATACTGATTGGATTTGGCATATTTATTATCCGCATCCACCACAAGGAAGACAATATCTTTATTATCTTTAAACTTTGCATACAGCTTATCAATGGTAGGCATTTCTACCCGGCAGGGCGGACACCAGGTAGCCCAGAAATTGATAAAGATAACTTTCCCCTTCAAAGAAGATATTTTTACCTGCTCTCCCGCGCCATTTTCAAAAGCGGCTTCGGGAGCCAATTTCACCTCTTTTCTATCGCCTACCTGAGGCTGGTCGGGAATAGAAGGACTAAAAACTCCCACTTCCATCATCCCCTTCAACACAAGCGATTTGGCATCGGGATTAATTAAAACCACCAACAAAAATGCCATAACTACGGCATAAATAATATTAGAAGCTGTCGCTTTCTTCTTTATTTTTTGAATGAACTTATTCATAATACTTTCAATTTGAAATTTTCCAATAATATTACAGTAACTTTTCTACTTTGACACAGAGCGTATCAAATCAAAAAAGACTGGTGCCTCAAATAAGTGAGTGAGCCGTCAGGGGAGGCAACTTGTGGAATAAAGTATTGGAAGGGAGATTTAACACCAAAGGGAGGCCGTTTAAACCGTAAGCCCGAAATAAGCTCAACAGTAACAGGGTTTGGAAGGGATTGAACTGGTGAAACAACCGTTTCTTTTTTAAGCGTCTGGACACATTTATCGCCAGATCGATAATTTTCTCCCAAAATGGATTGGCCTGATTGAAAATCATTCGTTTCCGCAGCAAATGAAAATGTATTTTGAACAGGGACAAAAGTTGATAACATGGAGCGCTTAACCGGACAGGATAATAATAAGAAGGCCATTAGTGGCAGCAATAGCAGCATGGCTGCCCTTTTTGCCTTCGCCGTATGTACATTTCCTCCGCTCATCAAGCCAAAGGTACCTAATAAGCTCTATAGAGGGAAAATAAAGTTATTTTTTAACAAAACGGAAAGGGTTTATCTAACTCAAAAATAAAATTTCATATTCAACAATTTAGAGTGAATAATGCTTTTATCGTTTCCAAATTTTTCAAAGACATTCTTTTTTAAGATAAAGCCCTGAACATCTTTGGTTGCGGGGTCAACAATCCAGTATTCCTTTATTCCATAACGTTCATAAACGGTCTTTTTTTCTTCCAGATCATATTGGGCGGTGGACGGAGAAAGAATTTCTATGATCAAATCCGGGGCACCGTGTAAACCATTTTCTTC
>CAYRBD010000132.1:0-7184 GCA_964422465.1 uncultured Chitinophagaceae bacterium | reverse complement strand
CCTTTACAGCTTCCAGGTCTATTTCTCCACAAATGGCAATATTCCCATTTTCGGCGCGCTCATAGCGGTTTTTCAATTCTTTGTTTCTGGAAACTTCCTGCCAGGCATCGGAAACCCCGACAAACCCAACTGAGCTATTTTTAAAGGGCACGGAACAAATCATGGCTACGGCCGTGCCTTTTCTTTTGGCAAATAGCGCCGGCATCCCTTTATAGCTACCACACCAGGCTGTGTTTCCCGCCCCCGCATTCATCAGATGGGGGGCCATCAGCGCATACAGGTGGTAATCTTCCGGTCGGCCTTCCAGGGCTTCAAATTTCACCCGTTGCAGGAGGGTATCCCGCTGAGGATCAGGAAAAATTTCTTTCTCGATTTTATAGCGGCCCTGCTTGCAGGTATTCATAAAACGGTAGGCCGGCACACCATCTTCTATGTATTGTAATTCGTGGTTAGCATGTCGTTTTTCTTCTGAAAAAAATTCTTTTCCATCGCTCACGAGAAAGCCCATATCACGGATGCAGGCATAATCCACACGGGGGTAATAGATTTCGTTTAAAATACCATGACTGGTGGTAAACCATACCTGACTCAAGGGATTCAGACTAACGCCTACACCAGACTTTTTGCTCGAATTCCACTTGGGTGCAGACCCCGGCCAGCCCGGGGCATACTTACTCGTAAATGCTTCCATAAAATAAATATTTTTATACTAAAAGAAATATGTCAAAGGGCTGAAAATGAGAGCAGTAAACCGCTAAGATACGAAAAGTCGGCTTCTTAAAAAAGCGGGACTTACAGATTAAAGAGGGGCCCCTATTAGGGAAATCTTATTCTTTCAGCATTTGAATGGCCTTATCGGGGTCCGCTACATCAATGATTAATTTTTTATAATAATCATCCTCCAACTCAATGATAATACTCCTGGATTGTGGGGTTACGTCACAAAACAAAACGCCATTGCTTCCAATAAAAGTACCTGCATTGATTAATCCGGGTACGCTGGTCCCGGGCATTCTTATTCCCAAGCTGGCATGAATCCCTTTCGTATCGGGATAAGCTGTAACGATGTGGGATACCGGGATAGTCAACTGAGTTTTTAACGCCCACAATTTGTGTATTCCTTCAATTTCAAATACGAAGTTTTTTCCTTCTTTTTTAATTTTTACCATCCATCTATTGTATTAAAATATTTCAGTTAACAGCAGAGGCTCATCTCAAAAGTACAAAAACCTGTTTTAATCTAAAGACTTACCTTTGTGAGCATGGAGCATATCATTGTCAAAATTGTGAATCAATCCGCCTGGCCGCTGCCGGAATATAAAACAGCAGATGCCGCCGGAATGGACCTGCAAGCCAATCTGGAAGCGGGTGTCCGGCTAAAACCTCTGGAACGGATATTGGTTCCTACGGGATTATTTATAGAACTGCCCACGGGCTATGAAGCGCAGATACGGCCCCGGAGCGGGCTGGCCATAAAGCAGGGGCTAACCCTGCTCAATACACCGGGAACCATTGATGCGGATTACCGGGGAGAAATTAAGATCATTATGGTAAATCTGTCTGATAAAATACAGGAAATCCTGCCCGGACAGCGGATTGCCCAGATGGTGGTATCCACCTATTCCCGAGTGCAATGGGAACCTGCTGTCACGTTGTCTGAAAGTGAGCGGGGGACAGGTGGATTCGGACATACCGGACACAACTAACGGTAAATGCAGAAATGGAATAACATATTATTTAGTCTGCTTATCCTCATGGGAATGGGGGTTGCAGGGCAAAGTTGCCGTAGTTCTCGTCCGCTGAGCAAGACAGATAACGGCTCTCCGCAACTGACTGCCGACCAACTGTTCATGACCGCGGAACGCTATAAATTACAACAACAGCCAGAGAAAGCCATACACTATTTTAAAGCCTTTCAAAAACACAAACCGGATAATGCAACGGCTTCCTATGAAATTGCAAAACAATACAACCTGCTGAAAAACCAAGACAGCGTCCTCTTGTATGCCCGGCGGGCGGCCAGGCTGGATACTGCCAACAAATGGATGCAACAATTTTTTGCCCAGGCGCTGTCACTTCACAACAAATTTGACAGCGCAGCAGCTATCTTTCATCAACTGACTCTTCAGCATCCTTATTCGCAGGATTTCCCGTATCAGGAAGCGTTGATGCTTTCCTTTGCCAAAAAATACAGAGAATCTTTACAATTGTTTAACCGGATTGAAGCGCAGCAGGGAACCAGCGAGGAGTTGGTTTATCAGAAACAACGGCTTTATCTTAAGCTGCACAAGATAGATTCTGCAGCCGGTGAAATTCAGAAACTGATCACCACTCATCCTGATAACGGGCGCTATTATGCTCTCCTGGCTAAATTATATGCCCAAAACGAGCAACCCGAAAAGGCCATTGAAGTGTATCAAACGTTGTTGAGTCGACAACCGGACAATCCTCAAGCGGAATTGGCTTTGGGAATTCTTTACAAGCAAACGAAAAACACAAACCAGTTTCAAAATTACATTAAAAAGGCCTTCCGGAATCCCGGCTTTGATTTGGAGAAAAAAATCCGTTTTATCTTTCCCTTCCTCAGTTACGTCACCATCGATTCTGCTGAAAAAAAGGATGCCCTTTGGTTATGTGATCTTTTAACCCGGATTCACAAGAAAGATGCGCGTGCTTATGCCCTGTATGGCGATATGTATTATCGCTGTAAAGAACCCGACAGCGCTCTTTTTCAATATAAAAAAGCCCTAAACTATAGCCATGCCGGCTATGAGATATGGAATCAGATCATGGTTATTTATACCCAAAAGAGAGCGGCTGATTCCCTTCTTTTGTATAGCCAACAAGCCATTAAAAAGTTCCCCGACAATGCCAAAGCCCGATATTTTAACGGAATGGCATTGTTATTGAACGGGCAGACCAGGGAAGCGGCTTCTGAGTTACAGGGGGCATTACAAATGGGGGTCTCCAGCAGGGATATGAAGAAAAAAATATACACTTCCCTGGAAATTATTTACCTGAAACTAAACCATAAAAAAACAGCAGCCCGTTATAAAAAAATGGCAGAGGATATAAGCACATCAAAACCTGCAGAATCTTCTGTAACAAGGGCCAGGCGCTACCCGTAAAACTATCTGAATATGCCCCAAACTGTTTTCCAAAGGAAATCCCTTACTATTGCTCTGCTGCTTGCTACCCTAACCTGGATAGCGGGTTGTCATACCTTGAAAAAGGCGGAGAAAGCTCCCGGTGGCTCGGTATTTGGTAATCAAATTACAGAACGAAAGGTGTTAAAAGAAATGGAGGCACGCTATATTGATTTTCAAACGTTGTCGGCTAAAGTCAAAATAAGTTTACAAAATGACCACATCCGGCAAAATAATATTACAGCCTTTCTCCGCATGAAAAAAGACAGCATCATTTGGATTTCTGTCCGTCCCATTCTGGGTATTGAGATGGCACGCGTAGTCATTACCCCCGACAGTATCAAACTCCTAAACAACCTAAAACAAACGGTTTACCTGAAAGGCGCCGGCGCGATCGATTCGATATTAAAAATGCCGATGGATTTTCATCTTTTACAAAACCTCCTCATTGGCAATCCGGCCTTTATTCCCGACAAAATCCCCCACCTGAACATTGACTCTTCCGCAATCTTTGTTACGCTGGCAAACGCTTTTGTTTCTAACCAATATAAATGGTCTTTAATGGATTTTTTACTGCAAAGCAGCCATTCCCGGATGAAAGACAGCAACTGGTTTGTGGAGCAACAGTATAGCGACTATAATGAAACAGGCCCTTACCAATTTTCATTCGGCAGGAATATTGATGTTCAGGCTAAGGAGGAAACACATATCCAGCTTCAGTTTGAGCAGGTGAACTTTAATCAGCAACTGAGTTTCCCTTTTCACTATAATCCCCGGTATAAAATTTTATAGCCTTCTATACGTTTCTTTTTTATCAGCATTGTGTATTTAGCTAATTTTGCCGTCATCTATGATCCGAAAACCCTTATATTATATTCGTCTGATAGCATTTCTTTTGCTGCCCGTACTGTTTGCGTTTACTACTGCGGCGCAGAGTATTTCCCAAACCAGGCAGGATCTGGAAGCCCAACGGAATCGCCTTCAACAAGATATTAAGCAAGTAAGTCAGGATTTGAAAAATGTCCAATCCCATCGGCACCGAACCATGACCCAGCTTCGTGTATTGCAAAATAAACTGAACCTCAGAAACAAGTTGATCAAAAACCTCAATACGGAAATTGCTTACATCAACGATGATATTCAAAAAGCCAATAGTGATATTAAATCGCTGCAAACCCAGTTAGACACCCTGCGCTCAGCGTATGCAAAGATGGTGGTGTATGCCTATAAAAACCAAAACAGCTACAACACCCTGAACTTTATTCTTTCTGCAAACAGTTTTAATGATGCCATAAAAAGATTTCAATACCTCAAACAATATCGGGAATACCGGGAGCATGAGGCTAAAAATATCATAAAGACCCAGAAACAGCTGAAATTGAAACTGGACACCCTTACCAATATGAAAAGTAAGCGGAGCAGTGCGCTGGCTTCTGCCAAGGAACAGCGAAGCAATGTAATATCGGAGAAGGAGGTAAAAGATTCTATCGTGAACACGCTGAAAGGCCATGAGAAAGAACTGATGGCCAGTATTGATACCAAAAAAGCTGCTTCCCGCAAGGTAAGCCAAAAAATAGCTGAGGTGATTCGCCAGCAAATTGAAGAGGCCAGAAGGAAAGCCCTGGAGGAAGCACGCAGACAAGCGGCGGAGGAAGCGCGAAGACGCGCTCTGGCCGATGTAAACGAGTCTAAAAATGATGCCGGCAACACAGAAACGCCCGAAGGACAAACGACCCCTTCTGCGCCTTCCTCAACAGTTTCTCCCCCCACAAACCTGCTGGAAGCTACCCCGCAGACCAAAGCACTTTCTGAAAACTTTGAAGCCAACCGGGGAAAATTGCCCTGGCCGGTTTCCAGAGCCATTGTGGTGGGTACCTTTGGCGTGCATCAACATCCTGTTTTATCTAAAGTTCAGGTGGACAACGATGGGATCACGCTGCAAACTACCTCAGATGCCATTGTAAAAGCTGTTTTTAAAGGAGAAGTAGTAGCGGTAAGCCCTATTTCCGGGAGATGGCTCATTGTAATCCGGCATGGTCAGTACTTTACGGTATATTCTAACCTGGATGCGGCCACAGTCAGCCGCGGCGATCAAGTGGGTACGCTGCAACCTATTGGAATTGCCTACACTAATCCATCCACCGGAGATACAGACTTTGACTTTAAAATCTATAAAAGTAAGGTAGCAATGGATCCGCTGAACTGGCTGGCGAGCCGGTAAGAAGGAGTTGGCAGGTGGCAGTTTGCAGTTGCTTGGGGCTTTCCGCTTTAAGCCTTGAGCTTTCCGCTTTGACCTTTAAGCTTTCTGCTTTTCTCCCACCCCTCGAATGGTTTCTTTATACAGGCTTTCATATTGAGGCACGATGCGGCTGATGTCAAAATTTTGTGCCTGACGGTAAGCTTGCTTCCTGATCTTATTCAATAATTGTTCGTTAGATAAAAGTTCAATGGCCTGATCTGCCATGCCTTCCACATCACCTACAGGGCTTAGAAAACCGGTCTCCCCCTGGATGTTGATCTCAGGTAATCCCCCGGCATTGGAGGAGATTACAGGAACTTCACTGGCCATTGCTTCCAGGGCAGCCAGTCCAAAACTCTCGTAGGCTGAGGGCAACAGAAATAAATCGGCACAACTCATTATATCTTCAAGGTTTTCCTGTTTTCCAATAAACCGGATATCTCCACAAATTCCCATATCACGGCAAAGGCTTTCAATCAGGGGCCGATCCGGGCCATCCCCGATCAGAATAAGTTTAGAAGGCAACTCATCATGGATTTTCTTAAAAATGTGTACTACATC
Organism: uncultured Chitinophagaceae bacterium; assembly: GCA_964422465.1. GTDB lineage: Bacteria > Bacteroidota > Bacteroidia > Chitinophagales > Chitinophagaceae > FW021-bin31. The sequence continues at coordinate 1,238 of CAYRBD010000132.1, read as the reverse complement.
TTTTACCCGTTTAATGGGACGGAAATTAGAAACGTGCATAACCACTTTTTCACCTTTGGGCGCCAGTGCTTCCCCACAGGGAGTGCAAGGATTATGTGGATGGAAACGTCTGGTATCTACGAAGTTGTAAATAACCCGGATATCTTTTTTAATATCAAAGTGCTTATATGTTTCTTCTCTCAAATTTTTGGAAACGGAAGTAATGATATCCGACTCATTGATAGAGAAGGTAACCACCGGAGCATAGGTTTTGTCTTTACCCACGAGCGTAATATCTGTTCCATGCAGGGTAGTGATTACCGGCAGCCTTTTGCCCTGCTTCTTTAATATTTGCCGGGCCATGTATGCAGTGGAAGCATGAGGAATGGCATAATGGACATGAAGCAGGTCAAGGTTATTGTTAGAAACAACATCTACAAGTGTACTGGAGAGGGCAGATTCATAGGGTGGATAGTCAAAAAGCGGGTAGGTAGGCACCTGCACTTCGTGGTAAAAAATATTGGGATGAAAGCCATCCAGCCGCACCGGTTGCTGGTACGTTATAAAATGAACCAAATGTCCTTTCTCGGCCAATGCTTTCCCCAACTCCGTAGCCAATACACCGCTCCCGCCATAAGTGGGGTAACAAACTATTCCAATCCGCATGAGTACCTTTTTTCCGTTTAATGTTTAACCCGAAGGTGCTACAAAGGTAGGGCATATTCAGTTTTCCCCCACCTATTTTTCATCGGCAGTACAACGGATTTTCATGGATCTCGGTTCATTGCTTAGGGTCGCTTTCTGCGCACCGGCATCATAAACAGTGGAATCACCTTCAAAATCAGGTGCTGTCCAGATGGTTACTATTGCGTTTTTACCTGCTTTAAAAGAATCGGCTTCGTCATCCCAATCCTTTTTTGCTCCCGGCAACTTATTCATATCCGGAAATTCACCCGGCCCCTTCAAGGTTATATGATCATCTTTGAAATTATCTCCGTCAAATAACTGTACTTCACAAGCCTCAGCCTGTTCGGGATTTTTATTCTGATCCTTCTTACATCCAGCGGTTAAGAGCGTTGCCGGTAAAGCAATTGTTAATACAGCATTTGAAAAAAACTTTAGAAGCTTCATAATAAAATTGGTTTAGAAATTAAGTAACCTGGTTTCCCCAATTATCACGCAAAGGACATGCCATGATACTTTTTCCTGAACAATAAGGTCTAAGATTTGTCATATTAAAAGAAGAATTGTTAAAATTT
>CAYRBD010000131.1:0-7258 GCA_964422465.1 uncultured Chitinophagaceae bacterium | reverse complement strand
CTGTCCAAAATTACAAACAAGTTTTTTCCGGTCCCAATTCACCGGTGTATCAGGGGTATGAATATATCCCCTATGTTTTTCCGGTCGTCGGGAATGCCTTTTATCCTTCCAATGAATGGCATACGGGGAGCGTTTGTTTTAGAGGTGTCGTTTATCGCCATCTTCCACTTTTGTATGATATATTGAAAGATCAACTGGTATTGCAGAGTCCCGATAAACAATACCGGATTCATTTAGATGAGAAGGAGGTCCGTTGGTTTACCCTGGATTCCCTTTATTTTGTTCATCTTGAAAAGGAGGATAGTGAGGGCCTTTCCGGTTATTTCGAACAATTGGTGAGGCAGGGGCCGGCTCAATTACTGGTAAAGCGGGTAAAAAGTGTGATCGTGCCCACTACTGCCGGGCAGTCGCGCAGTTTTCATGCTAAAAATACCTTTTACATTAGAATAAGCGACCGGTACCGGAAGGTGCAAAACCGGCGTTCCCTGCTCAATGCACTTTCAGATGAGAAACCGGCTATTCGTAAATATTTACGATCAAATAAACTTCGGTTTGGCAACCGGAAGGAGCATACGATAAAAGCAGCCGTGCTTTTTTATAACAAGATTAAAAACGATGGATCGTAAGTTTTTTTACATCTTTTTTCTTTCGGGGCTGTTTGTCAGCCTTTCAGCCTTAGCCCAACAACATACCGATACGCTGATTACCGGTCACTACCAGGATATACCCTTTACCCGGTTTGTGCAGGAGATAGAGTCGGTAACTCCTTATCATTTTTACTATGATCCGCGTGAAGTCGATAGCCTAAGCGTCCGTATTTCGGTTGAAAAGGAACCTCTTTCGAGCGTTTTGGAACAGGTCTTTCAGGCCGCGGGCGGCGGGTTGCATTTTGCTATAGACGGAAGCTCGGTCTATATCTCTTCCGGGGATGCGCTTCAGGTTGATTTGCCACCGGATTTTTTTCAATCTTCTTCGGATACGGTTCCCCGGCTTACAGAAAACCCGGTTGAGGAAGCTCCCGAAATTCAGGCTCCTGAAAAACCGCAGGAGCGGCAGGGGAATGAGATTGCCGTAGAGAACAAGCTTTTTGCCGTTGGCCTGCGAACCAACCATCTGAAGAAAGGACAAGCCGTCATTGCCGGCTACGTCCGTGACGGAAAAACAGGGAAGACGGTTTCCGGCGCCGTGATCAGTACAAGCGATCCCAAAGCGGTAGCCGTTACGGATCAAAACGGTTATTATTCCATCACCTTACCGCGGGGGCGCCATACCCTGCATTTGAGGGCCATAGGCTTTTTTGATACCCGGAGGCAGGCCATGTTATATTCCAGCGGGCGTCTGGACATCAACCTGGAGGAAAGGGTGATCCCCCTGAAGGTGATTGAAGTGAATGCAGAAAAATCCAGGAACGTAAAAAGTACCCAAATGGGAATGGAGAAAATGTCTATCCAGGCGATTAAACAAATCCCTGCTGTTTTTGGAGAAGTGGATATATTAAGAGCTGTTTTGGCTTTGCCGGGCGTATTGTCAACGGGAGAAGCTTCTACGGGATTTAATGTCCGGGGAGGCGCTACCGATCAGAATCTGGTGCTTTTTAATGGGAATACCATTTACAACCCTTCTCATTTTTTCGGTTTCTTTTCGGCTTTTGACCCCGATGTGGTTAAAGAAGTGGAATTATACAAAAGCAATATCCCGGCAAGATATGGCGGCAGGTTGTCTTCCGTATTGAAGGTCACGGGTCAGGAAGGCAATAAAAAGCAATTTAAAGGAGCGGCCGGAATCGGCCTGCTGACGGGGAAGGTTTACCTGGAAGGCCCTTTGGTAAAGGATAAAACTTCCTTTATAGCCGGGGTTCGCAGCACATATTCCGACTGGTTAATGAAATATCTCCCCAAAGCATATCAAAAAGCAAAAGCTTCCTTTTATGATGGCAGTTTAGAACTTTCTCATAAAATAGATGATAAAAATGACCTCACCCTGACAGGCTATCTGAGCCAGGATCATTTTAACCTGGCCAGCGACACTATGTATAGCTATCAGAACAGAAATGTCAATTTAAAATGGAATCACCTGTTCAATGACAGGATGTATGGCATCTTCTCCGCCGGCTATGACCATTACCGCTATCAATTATCCAGTGAAGAAAACAAAGTAAATGCTTATCAGCTTAGTTTTGGAATCAATCAATATCATATAAACGCCGATTTTACAGATGTGGTCAATAACAGCCATACCCTGAATTTTGGCATAAGTTCTATCTTATATAAGTTGAGTCCCGGCGACTATCTTCCCGTGGGGAAAGGTTCCCTGGTACATGCTGACCGGCTGGAAGAAGAACAGGCGCTGGAGTCTGCCCTTTATCTGGAAGATCATTTTACAATTTCTTCCCGGCTTGCGCTGGACCTGGGTATCCGCTATTCCCTATACAATTACCTGGGCCCGCAGACCGTGTTTACTTATCCGGCGGATGCACCCCGCGAAGTGTCCACCATCCGGGATACTTTACATTATGGCAGCGGAAAGTTCATAAAAACTTATCAGGGGCCGGATTTCCGGGCTGCTCTTCGTTACCTGCTGCCGGGCAATGCCTCGGTGAAGGTCTCTTTCAACAGCATGCATCAGTTTATTCACATGCTTTCCAATACGGCCATTATTTCGCCCACCGATACCTGGAAGTTGAGCGATTATAATATAAAACCTCAAAGAGGGTATCAGATTTCCCTGGGGCTGTATAAGAACTTTAAAAATGATGCCATTGAAATGTCTGTAGAGGGGTATTACAAACGCATGAAAAATTATCCGGATTATAAAAGTGGAGCGGTATTGATCATGAATCATCATATAGAAACGGATTTGGTGAATACCAAAGGATTGGATTATGGTATTGAATTTATGATCAAAAAAACCTTCGGAAAACTCAACGGATGGATGAGCTATACCTGGTCCAGGGCTTTGTTAAAAATGGACGATCCCCGCGCAGTGGAACAAATCAACGGAGGGGATTATTATCCCGCTTCTTTTGATAAACCACATAGTTTTAACTTTATCGGAAATTATCGTTTGTCACACCGGTTTAGTGTTTCCTTAAATTTTGTGTATGCCACCGGCAGGCCCATTACTTTCCCGATTGGCATGTATGACTATGATCATTCCGGAAGAGTTTTGTATTCAGACAGAAACCAGTATCGTATTCCCGATTATCTGCGTACCGACCTTTCTCTGAATATAGAAGGGAATGCCAAAGTCCATCAGACCACACATAATTCGTGGACGTTGGGGGTCTATAATTTATGGGGACGAAAAAATCCGTATTCTATTTATTTCGTTTCCGACGATGGAAACATCAAAGGATATAAACTTTCTATTTTTGGAAGCGCCATCCCCTTTGTCACCTATAACATCAGATTTTAACCGTTGAAGATGTGGAACCAACATAGAAATTGTATTTTATTCGCTTTATCCCTTCTGTTTCTATGGGGATGCAGGGAGTCGTTTACCCCTCCGAAAAAAGCGACCGAAGCACATTATCTGGTGGTAGAAGGGTTTATTAATGCCGATGGAGGGCAAACCGTCTTTATGCTCTCCCGAACCCGGAGCCTCAGAGATACCGGTTATACCCCGATAGGAGGCGTTACGCCACCCGTTTATGAGACCGGCGCCCGGGTAGCGGTAGAGGATAACCAGGGCAATACTTTCCCGTTGTCGGAACTTGATGAAGGGAAATATGGAGCAGCCCATCTTGCTATAAATCCACAAAATGAATACCGCCTGACTATAGAAACTAAGAATGGGAAAAAATATCAATCCGCATTTGTATCTGTCTCTCCCACACCGGTTATTGATAGTGTATATTGGAAACTCCAAAGCGATGGCGTACGGGTGTATTTTGATTCTTATAATAAAGAAGGAGTCACCCGTTATTATCGCTGGACCTATGAAGAAACCTGGGAAATACATACCAAATATCATTCTCAGCTGATTTACCGCGATGAAGATACTTCCATAATCGAAAGGCCTCCGGATCAATATGTAGATGTATGCTACCCGGAGCATCAGTCAAACCGGATTCTGATCGGTAATACGGCAAAGCTGACGGATAATAGTCTTTCAGGAGCTGAAGTTACCCTGATTCCCAACCACGATCAAAAATTAGGGGTGTTATACAGCGTTCTTTTAAAGGTATATGCCATCAGTAAAGATGAATTTGAATTTTGGGAACGGATGAAGAAAAACACTGAAGAGATGGGAACCATTTTTGCGCCCCAGCCTTCTACAGTGCGGGGAAACATGACCTGTGTCTCCCATCCCGGGGAACCCGTGATCGGTTATGTAAGTGTTCACAGCGCTTCTGCAAAAAAAAGACTCTTTATCCATAACGATGAATTGCCTTCCGACTGGAATATAAACTGGTATCAATGTCAGTTATTCAATGTAGTTAATAACAAGGATTCAATTAAACGACAATATTTTATGGGACAACCTCCCTTTTATTTTACCCCGGTGAAACCGATAAAAAACTTAAGGGGAGTTGTGACGGCTTATGAAATAGCCCGGAGACACTGTGCAGATTGTACGGCAAGTGGTGGCACTACCACCAAACCCTCCTTCTGGCCCTAAAAGTGAATTGGATGAGTATGAGTACACATAGCTTGCGATTTCCTACCATTAGCCTGCTTTTGATGATAGGAGGGATTTTATTTTTTCATCGGGCTTTTGCCCAGGGGGCTGGTCTGCAGGCTATTGAAACCCGCTTTGAAAATTTCAGAGAAAAAAACCTTCAGGAAAAATTATATGTACAATCCAATAAAGATTTTTATGTAGCCGGAGAGGTGCTCTGGTTTAAAATATTTGATCTCAATGGCAGTTCCAATGCGCCTTTTCTATTCAGTAAGGTGGCTTATGTCGAGCTTTTGGATCAGCAAAAGACACCGGTATTGCAGACGAAGGTTTCTTTAAAGGGGGATGGCAGCGGATCAGTACTTATACCCTATACGATTCATACGGGAAATTATATTTTAAGGGCCTATACCAGTTGGATGAAAAATTTTGCTCCTGAATTTTATTACCATCGCAGCATTACTATTGTCAATACAACCGTAGGGCATGACTTCCCTGAAAGGGATAAGCATGCAGAATACCGTATCCGGTTTTTCCCGGAAGGCGGTAACCTGGTAGCCGGTTTAAAAAGTGAAGTGGCTTTTAAAATGTCCGGTCGGCAAGGGACTGTAAGAGATTTTAAGGGAGTGGTGGTTGATGAAAACGGCGATACGGCGGCCCGCTTTCATCCGTTTAAATTCGGGATGGGACATTTTTCTTTTCTCCCTGAAAAAGAGCATTCTTATCATGCGGTTATCCGGACCCGGGATGGCCACCGGATCGTTAAGGACCTGCCTGATCCTTATGAGCAGGGCTATGTATTGCATGTAGCGTATTCTTCTGGTTCTAAGATAAAAATTACCCTGCAAAAGAATATTCCATCCGCCCGCCAGGCCTATCTCATTATTCATACCAGAGAGGCTGTAAAAGCCGCAGAAGTATTGTCTTTTACCGGGGACAAGGCTGTTTTTGAGCTGGACCAGAAACAACTGGCCGAAGGGATCTCCCAGATAACGATTTTTGACAGCGAAAAACAACCGGTCTGCGAACGCCTGTATTTTAAACCCGTGAAGAGTAAACTGTCTCTGGATATAAAAACAGATAAACAACAATATGCAACCCGGGAAAAAGTGCAATTGAATCTTACCGCCCACAATGAAAAAGGGAAGGGTATTCCGGCCGCTTGGACTCTCTCTGTATTCAAACTGGATGCTTTACAGCAGAAAAGCCCGGAGAACATTTTAAACTATTTATGGCTCAGCTCAGAATTACAGGGTCCCGTTGACCACCCCGATTATTATTTCCGGGAAGAGCAGGACAGTATCCGGCAGGCTGCGGATAATCTGATGATGACGCAGGGATGGAGGAGGTTTGACTGGACCCGGTTGCTGAAAGGGATACCGGTAAACCATCCTTATATTCCTGAAATAAAAGGCCCGGTTATCTCCGGCGTAATTACCAACCCGGAAAAACATGAACCGGCCTCCGATACGAAGGCTTACCTCGCACTCCCGGGGAAGCAGGTGCATCTTTATGTTTCACAGAGCAACCGGGAAGGAGCTGTCTTTTTTAATATGAAAGATTTTTACGGGCCTCATCAGGTGGTAGTCCGTACGAACACCGCAACCGGGGACAGCCTGGATCAAATTAAAATATTAAGCCCTTTTTCCGAAAAATATAGTCATTATGCATTACCGGCTTTCCCGGTTACTGCTTCCCAGAGCAGTCTTTTGAAGGCCCATAATTTATGGTTGCAGGTTGGACGCACTTATCATCACAAGGATCGGGAGTTGTGGCGTCCCGAACCCATCGATACACTCCCTTTTTACGGGAAACCCTACAACAGCTATCTCCTGGATAATTACACCCGTTATGTCACGATGGAAGAAGTATTGCGCGAATATGTGGGAGAAGTAGCTGTCCGAAAAAGGAACCGGCATTATCATTTTATGGTTATGAATGCTTTATTGGGGACGGATCAGCCCGTGTCTGATATGCTTTTTCAGGATGATCCACTGGTATTGTTCGATGGCATACCGGTATTCAACCTGGATAAGGTGATGGCCTTCGATCCGCTGAAGGTGCAAAAGATTGACGTAGTTGCCGGGCGTTATATTTACGGCCCGCTTGTAGCGGATGGGGTGGTGAGTTTCACCACCTATAAAGGCGACTTGCGTGATTATCCGCTGAATCCCGGAGCTGTCGTTGTGGATTATGAAGGCTTACAGCGCCAGAGGATTTTCTATAGTCCGGAATATGAAACAAATGAGGACCAAAGCTCCCGGATACCGGATTTCAGGAATGCCCTGTTCTGGTCTCCGGATATCCGGACCGATTCGGCGGGGAAAGCCGCCTGCTCTTTTTATACCTCCGATCTTCCGGGAAAATATCTCATTATTGCCAACGGGATAAGTGCCGAGGGAAGAGCCGGGTACCAGACTGCTATCTTTGAAGTAAAACAACCCTGATTTCTTCTTTAAAAATAATTGAATCCTCTGAATAGTCGTGAAGAATGGAGAGCGGAGTACTAAAATTATTTCTTCAGTCTCCGGCGTACGTTCTTCACAAACTCCACGGAAACCTCTGCCACCTCGGCTGCCTGAACATCAGAAAGCCCCATCTTGGCAATCAGATTCTTTACCACTTCAGCCTTTCCCTT
>CAYRBD010000130.1:0-7265 GCA_964422465.1 uncultured Chitinophagaceae bacterium | reverse complement strand
CGGCATAAAACAAATCTCCGTTTGCATTTAATCCAAAGGCCGCCGGAGAGCGCATACCGGTTGCATAAGGTTCCATTTCGCCCTCTGGCGATATCTTCAACATCCAGCCTCTCCATCTGGCCAGGCTCTCCATGTGACCATGTGTCCATCCCAAGTTAAGCGTAACAATCATATTCCCATCGGGAAGAAACAAAGGTCCATAGGAATATTCATGATAATTACCCGACAAAGGCCAGGCATAAATAGTCTGAAAAAGATTCGCTTTCCCATCCTGATCCGTATCGGTAATTTTTGTAAGCTCTCCACGCTGGGCTGTATAATAAGCCCCTTCCTCAAACGCCAGTCCTAAGGGTTCGTGAAGGCCGGAGGCAAATAAAGAATACGTTGGCTTAGCAGAAGATGGATCGCTAATGAACCAGATATCACCCTGCCGCGTGGAAACAGCCAACTGTCCCTTGTCATTGAAAACCATCCCTCCGACTTCCAACCTTATGCTGTCCGGAACAGAAACATTTTCAATCTTATAGTACCGTGCTTCCCGCTCCATTAATTTATCCTGAGCCCTTCCGAAAATGGAAAGGGTAAAGAATAAAAATAGAAAAGCAGCCTCTTTATACAATCTTTTCATGATTTGCTATTTTACCAGATAACATCGTATTGGATACCTGAACTATTCTTTTCGGTTGAAAGGGGAACCAATAGTTCTGAATATGCTCCTTTTTTAATAACAATGGGGGCATTATTGCTTTTTACCTGGTCTATATAATAATTATCATCTATAGAATACCCACCTTCCTTTAACTTCCTAATCAATTTGCCATCTGCAATTAAAAAATACAATTTATTCTCAGTCGTACCATGAAAATTAAACGAAACTTCTCTTTTCAATCCCCTTCCCAGCGAGTCCGGATGGGAGAAGTCCCTGATATCAATGTTTTTATAGGTATAGAAAAATACAGGACTTCCATTTTTCGTCAATTGATATCCTCTTTTTGTGAATACATTGGAATCAACAGCAACAGAATCCGGCCATAGGTCCTTTTTATTCTTCAGCGCCTGAATGGAAGGTTTTCCGGAGAACTCAATCAAGCCTCCCAATGGTTGCTCCAATTGTTGTTCTCCTCTCTCCCGCCACATGTCCGCTGCATCCACGAATCCCCCTCTCCAGACATTCAGGAGATTATAGTCTGATAAGCTATAAGCATAATTCATTTTTCCCGGCAAACCTACTGCAATGGCATGAGTCTTTTTCTCACCCCGGTGCATTAAAAAGCCCCGCTGCACCTTTGTCCGGCCATTCTTAACTTCAATAATATCAGGTTTGGGTTTCAATTCAGGAAATTCCGAAGACTGGGTAGTAAGTGCGGTCATTGGTATATGTGTAGCCTGATAACTCAGTTTAAATTGCTGATACCGGTTGTTATAAATCAGTTTAAAAGAATGGTCGCCTTTTTTCAAATGGACTCTGCCGTACCACGGATGGAAGTAATCGCCGGAAGTGTTGTTATCCACCACAAGACCTGAATCAATCCACAGCCAGGAAGGCCCCCCGGCCTGCAATTTAAAAATATACTCCTCCTCATCCGGTATCATCATTGTACCCCTGTACACGCCCTGTTCAAACTTATTATAAGATAGCTGGGAAAGGCTGTCCGGATGCAACACTCTGTCGGGTTTTAAACTATTGAGGGTATCCACGTTTGGGTACAAACTTTTATACACTTTGAGTTCCATATTTTTCAACTCGATCCGCTCAGGGATATAAGTCTTATATCGAATATTTTTGAATGCTATCGGGCCGTGGCTCCCCTGAATTTCAAGCGGCCCCAGAGGTTGTTCATCGCTGTAAAAAGACCCAAGGGTGGGCAGGCTCGCCTCTACATTTTGTTGAACCAATGCTCCATTTAAATAAACCCATACAAAACGGGCATTGCTAAGTTTATGACCTGCTGAATCAAAACGTGGCGCCTGAAACCGGACCTTCAGATGCTGCCACAAACCAGGAGCCTTACAGGCATTAATGGCCGGAGCATGACCTTCATACCCCCGGCCATTTGCCATTCTTTCATAAATACCCCCGCAGTCGATGTATCCGAGACTGTCATCGGGTACCAGCCAACTGTCAAAAAGTTGAACCTCATAACGCCCCATAAAATAAATCCCGGAATTGGAGCCTTTAGGCATCATAAAATCCAATTCCAGGTCTATATCTCCATGCTTGAATTTAGTAAGCAATTCCGCCTTATCAGAATCTGTAGGTTTACTGACCAGAATACCTGTTCCCGGTAAAATATTCAGGCTATGAACCGCTTTCCAGTCAGAAGTCACATCCCCGGCTATGGCCCAATTCTTATTCCGTGAAGAACTGTAATTAAAATCAGTCGTATCCTTTAAAGATAAGGTTTGAAAGGGGAGGTCATGGTCAGTTATTCCTTTCCCTTCTTTTTGAGCAGGCTTGGGGCCACATCCCCACAAAAAGGACGAAAATGCCAGCAGAATTAATAATTTATTCTTCATTTATAACAACTCTAATTGACTATTTAAATGATAGGTCTCTCCCCGCTTGGTTTCAAAAGACTTTCTTTTGTTTCCATATCTCAATCTACATTTCCCTCCTGTCTTAGCTAATACGGTTACCTTTTCCAACTGTCCCTTTTCCCAGGTAATATCTAGCACAAAAGCGCCTCTCGCGCAAATTCCCCGGACGCTTCCACTCGTCAGCTCATCCGGCAAAGCAGGTAATAAATCAATGACACCGGTCTCGCTTTGAATCAACATATTTGTCACTCCTACGGCGCCCCCAAAATTACCGTCAATTTGAAAAGGCGGATGTGCGTCAAAGAGATTCCGGTAAGAGCCTCCCCTGTTTTTCCTCCCCTGCATCTCCGCGGGACTCAGTATTTCTTTTAATAAACGATAAGCATGATTTCCTTCTCTAAAACGGTCCCATAAATTAATTTTCCAGGCCAAGCTCCAGCCTGTACCTTCGTCTCCCCGATACTGTAACGACCGGCGTGCGGCCTCCATAAGTTTTGGTTCTTTCCAGGTAATATCCGTTCCGGGAAAAACACCCCATAAATGAGAAACGTGACGGTAATGATCGCTGGTATCATCTTTATCCTGCAACCACTCCTGCAACTGCCCAAAACTACCAACATGATTAGGGGCTATCGCTTTATATTTTTTCTCTAATGTATCTCTGAAAGCCTGGTCCATCTTCAATATTTTGCCTGCACGAATACAGTTCTTAAATAAATCACGGATGATCTGATGATCCATTGTCGGGCCAGCCACCAATCCCCCATGCTCCGGTGAGTTGGAAGGGGTACTGATCAGCCATCCAGTCTCCGGATCCTCAATTAGAAAGCAATTAAAAAATTTTGCAGCAGATTTCATAATGGGATAGGCCGTATCGCGAAGAAAAACCGTGTCTTGTGTAAATTGAAAATGCTGCCACAACTGATGACAGAGCCAGGCGCCCCCTGTAGGCCAGATTCCATGATTGGCATTATCTACCGGCGACGTACTTAACCAGATATCTGTGTTATGATGCAGGACCCAACCCGAACAGCCATAATAATCCTTCGCAGTTTCCCGCCCTCTTTCCGACAGATTCTCCATCATTGCAAACAGAGGTTCATGACAGGCCGAAAGGTTTAATACTTCCGCAGGCCAGTAATTCATTTCCAGGTTGATATTGGTGGTGTATTTACTTCCCCAGGGAGGACGCATCTCATCATTCCAAATTCCCTGCAAGTTGGAGGGGAGACTACCCGGCCGGGAAGATGAAATCAGCAGGTATCGGGCATACTGCACATATAAAGAAACTAAGGACGGGTCTTTATCCGAATCAAATTTCTTTATCCGTTCATCTGTAGGGAGTGTTTCATTTTCAGTATGACCTAAATCAATAGAAAAAGGCGTAAATAACTTTTGATAGGATTGGATATGTTCAGATTTCACCTCCTGATAGTTTTTTCCCGAAAGCGTCTTTAAAGCTTGTTTACAAACTTCAGCAGGATCACCATCCGTCTCTTTATAATTCTTATAACTTGTTCCGGCAACAAGATAAAGGGTAGCCGCATTGGCGTCCTCCACAATTATTTTTCCCGAATCTATTTTTACTTTTCCACCATCCGTTTCTATCCGCAATCTGCTTTCTGCCTTTAGTATGCCTTTCCTCAATTTCAGATTGAGGGCGAGTGTCTGGTCATCTATTTTTGAAACTTTGGATAAATGATGTTTGGTAGATAAAGAAGCCCGGAAATGAAGCGCCTTTTTATGATCTGCAGAAAGATGGATCACGATAGCCTGATCCGGCGCGCTCGCAAAATACTCCCGGGTATAGGTAATTCCATTGCTGGTATAGGTTGTTGTGCTTACCGCATTCCGGAGGTTCAATTTACGTTTATACTGCGTAACAGAATCCAGACCGGGAAAATCAAGCCACAGATCACCAAAAGGCTGGTAAGAAGCCTGATAATGGGGGAAAACCGGAGGCGAATCATTCTGAACCTTATATTTCCATTCTGTTTCAAGATTTATCCCATCTTGGGGGGCTTCTCCTTTGGGATAAACGGACATCTTTCCATGGACGCCAAAATGGTAACCCGACAATCCGCCTTTGTTATCAGGATTGATCACCTGTATAGCAATTATATTGTTTTTCTTATTCAGATAACGAGAGGGGATGTCATATTCCCGTACGATTCCTTTTTCCTTTAAAGAACCCAGGAAATGACCATTTACATACGTAAAATCCATATCCCGAATATTCCCAAGCGCCAGTACCAATGGTTTCCCCGACCAGGCTTCCGGCAGATCAAATGTTTTTCGAAACCAAAAAACGCCATCTTCGCCTTCCAGTGCCGGAACAACCCGTTCAAAACCATCGGGAGTAGGGACTTTCATCTTCTTCCAACCGCTATCTTCAAAGCCTGGTCTTGCAGGCTTCAGGTTTTCCGGCGCTCTAACCTTTTTCAGCCATTCCGCAAACAAACTGTCATAATTATCCTCATTGTTTTTCTTGCCCATAAAGTGTTGCTGAGCCAGGGCTTCCGCTTCCTCTTGTTTACCTTCAAACAGGAGCTTTCTAACCCGGGGTAAATAGCTGACGGCATCCTTTCTGTTGTAATCCCGCGGGGCACCTGTCCAAAGGGTCTCTTCATTAAACTGAATACGATCCCGCCCGGCACCGCCAAAAATCATGGCTCCCAACCGACCATTCCCGATGGGAAGAGCATCTGTCCATTCTTTTGCAGGCTGTTTATACCAAAGTATTAGTTCGTCAGCATTGTCATTATCGGCGCTGCATCCAAAAAGAATCAAAACCGCTAAAAAAAGGATGCTATAATATTTCATTTAAAAAAATATTTATTCGCTTACCCTTTTTATCCGCAGGGCCATATATGGTTTTCCGGGTAATTTTATGCTTTGCTTGTTTTTATCTACAAATTTATAATCATCTAATCTTTCCACCTCAAAATTTTTATTAACCGGGGCGATTGTCATATTCCAGGTATCAATGACATCCGCTTTAAATCTATAACCTTCTTTCAATTCATTATCCGGCAATTCAAACTTCCATTCGTTCGGCTTTTCATTTCCAAAATAAATCAAATAATATTCCCCTTCTTTCCCGGCCATATTCAATTCATAATATTGCTCAACAGGATCAATCCGGGGTGCGGCATCAAAAATCTTTTTCAAAAAGGCAATCCGGCTTGGGCTCTTGCCAATGAGTTTACCCCCGGTAGAAATCCATCCATTGCTTTCAAATGCTTCTCCATGGGTGGCAAAACCGCCCCCGATATAGGTGATCCAGAACCGACGGGTCATTTCTTTTCCCGAAAGTTGTCCCCAACGCCGGTTAATATCTCCCTCGTAATTTATTTCATCCATCACGATAGGCTTTCGATAAAGGTCACGCAAGAGCGGGACCACCCCAAATACCTTTGATACATTGTAATATTGCAGGCTCACATGAGAAACCCAGGGATGAGAATAATTATAGATCCGACCCGCATTGTGAATAGACCGAAGGTGATGATACGGATCTTTCTTTTGTACAAACTGAAAGATATCATCCCAATCCTTGTCATTCATCCATTTAATAAAACTATTCTCATTGGCCAGGCTCCACCATACATTTCTATAGGCAGCCAGACGGCTTACCACATACTTTACATAGGACAAATTCTCCAGTTGGTTCATCTTCTCAAACCCCCATCCTTTGTCATAAGGATTAAACAAAATCACATCCGCCTGAACCCCAATTTTTTCAAGCTCTCTAATACAATCTTCTATGTTTTTAAAATATTCAGGGTTGAATCTGGAAATATCCCATCCTCCATCCCGATCCCTGGCAAAGGGAAAATTAATTTCTTTGTCATATTTTTCCCGGTGTGGCGGGATCAATAAAAACCGAACCTTGTTAAATGGGGAATGTTTCAGTGTTTCTATGGTTTCTCTTTTTACGGAATCGGATTGAAAACACCATTCATAAATTGTGGTTCCAAAAGGAATAAACCGGCTGCTGTCCGCATAGGCAAAATGATACGTATCTTTAACAGAAACAGGTCCATGGTTATCAGAAGAGGGCACTGTACAAATAAAACTGCCTTTGATTTCATTCAGGGTATCCTGATTGCTATGGGTGATATAAGTCCATTTGCCTTCTTTATCCGGCATAAAGCGAACTTTATACACTCCCTTGCCATCATAAAAGCCATCCGCTTTATAAACCTCATCTCCCTTTTTAAATTCAGCGCTCAGATTTGTGATTGCATAAGGGTTCCCATCAGCAGGGCCAGGCAAGGCAAGTTCAAAGACCCCCCATTTCTCAACCTTTCTCTGGGCAACAAGGGAAAGAGAAAATATTGTAAACAGCAGGAAAAGAATGCTACCTCTTTTTAAAAAATTCATCATTAATTATTTTAATCCTTTTTTTGCTTACCAAAATAAAACATCATTTGTCTGGTTGTGTCTCCATTCTTGTTTAAATTTACCGTGGGGCCATGAGCATACATCCCCCACCAGGTAGATACGGACCTTTTCTCACCATTTTCCCAATAACGGGTAAAAACAATTGTGCCATAAATCGTATGCTTCTTTGTCCATCTTAAAGACCCGTTTTTATTCCAGTATTTTTCGGTACCTGTTTTATGGCCATTATGGAATGGAACCTCATATTGTAACTGACCATTCGCATAAAACCACTTCTTTTCTCCTTCCAGCAAAAAATTCCCGTCATCTGCAACCCAGCC
>CAYRBD010000129.1:3010-7303 GCA_964422465.1 uncultured Chitinophagaceae bacterium | reverse complement strand
ATTCAATTAGCTACTTCATCCGGCCAGGGGACGGGTTTCCTGCTGTCTTTATACAGAGGTCTTTAAGCGCCAATTTTTTCAACCCACATTGCTTATTCACTTGATGTACCCCCCTCTGGTCGCGGTTCCCATTTTTTGATTTAGAGGTTTGTGTACTACAACTTTGGATTGACTTATTTTTTTGAACGGTTTGGCTTTTATTTCCAGTGCAACTCGTAGCTTCCTGAGTTTTTGTAGGCTCGAACACTTGCGCACTGTAATTTTATTTTGTGATGCATTGTAGCTGCTTGTAGTGATGATTTTTTTGGTATCCCTAATCCTTACTATTTCTTTCCACTAGTGGTTTATCTCTCACTCTTGCCCTATCAGGTTACGAGAATGAATGAGGGAACCCCCGACATCCAAAGCTCTTGTAAGTAAGCTACATAAATACACCAGATGGCTCTTTATCAACAACAATAAGTAGCAAGTACACTATTTTGAAGTCATTTTAATCACTTCGCTTCCTGCCAGCAAGAATGCGCCAACCGCGTATACTTCCGTATCATCATAATTCACCTTTTGGGGGTCAGCTCCGATCTGTTGCGCATATCCCAACATTCCGTTGGGATGTACACAGTTAACCAGACCGTCCCATGCCTTCCATACAACCGGTGCATACTTCTTCTTGTTTAACAAACCGTGGTTGACGCCCCACGCCAGTGCATAGCAAAAAAAACCGCTTCCGCTGGTTTCCTTTACCGGATAGCTTTGGGGATCAAGCAGGCTGGCGTGCCAAGTTCCATCTGCCTGTTGCAGTAAGACAATTTTCACCGCCATATCTTTATACAACTTCAACCAGCGTCCACGGTTCGGATAGTCATCCGGCATACTCTGAAGGACCCGGACCAAGCCGCCCATAACCCATCCGTTGCCACGCGACCAAAACACCTTCTGGCCATTCTTTTCCATTTTGTCAAAGTAGCGGCCATCGCGATAAAACAATGCTTCTTTAGGATCATACAGGAAATCCGTTGTTTTCCACCACAGTTTATCTACCAAATCCATATACTTCTTTTCGTGGGTAACTTTGGACAACATTGCCAAAGAAGGGGGACCCATAAACAAAGCATCGCACCAAGCCCACTCGCGGAGATGGATATTATTTTCCCACTTCAAAGACACTGTATGCGGGCGATTTATGAGTGTATCTGCAAGGGTAGTTAAATCCGCAATCATTTCCGGATTATGAAAGCGCTCATACATGGCGCAATACATTTGCCCCACGCAATAATTGTCTGCAAAATAACGCGCCTTCCCAGACACAATCTGCCAATCGAATTTATCCCCTATCTTTTTCATGAAATTGAAATAGGAGCTGTCCTGTGCCAATTTTGCATAGGCGATCAAACCAGTATAGAGTGCGCCATTCGTCCAATTCCTTTCCGGATGTCGCCATCCGTTTTCCACAATACTATTGATCTGCCAATCAGCTACTTTTTGCATCATATTAAAAACGGCTTGATGCGAATGCAACACTTTTTCGCTATGCGATCCTGCTCTAGGACGTACAACCGAACAGGACAAAGAAAACAACAGAATAAACAAGGCAGTACCCGCTAAGCACATCTCCTTTAAATATACACCTAGCGACCCGCCACGCATTATCTTACACCTGTTTCCCATCATCGAATATTTTTTGTCTTTATCAAATCAAACATCCAGCCTGTTTAGCGCTCTTTTACCCGGGCGGCAAAAACGAACGCCTGGGGCAGGTGAACGAAGACCGTTGTCTCTTATTTGACGGTTACCTTTCCATAATCAAAAACACTTCTTTGATAATTACCACCATCGTAACTATGGTTCGTAGCAACAATAACCAATTCAAAACTGCCGGAATTGGGATAGGTGTATCGGGTATACCAACCTCCCCTTTCTGAAAGTGTTGTTTTTAGCCCTCTGGCGCCAACCAATCCATAGTCATTATAATCGTTACTTTGCGCCAATACCGGATGGCCATACATATCGGTTGAATCAGCTCCCTTTTCTCCTAATTCATCACTTACCGTTTTTTTCATCACCGTATGAACGTCCCCCGGCCATATTGCACACAAATCGGCCTGGGTTTTTATCAGAATCTTTACTTCTTCTCCTTTACCAAACTCAGTCACTAAAGAATCTTCTCCATTGACATCCTCCATAAAAAACAAGACTTCGCTGACTTTAGGTGGTCCAACATCATCGTCCTTTAAACACGAAGTCAACATACAGGCAAATGCCATTAAAACTAACAGTACATTTCTCATCTTTTCTGATTTTTAATATCCGGGGTTCTGTTCTAAACTCTGATCTTTTTCAATTTCAACAACTGGAATGGGAAGAATCAACTGATACTTCGGAATGGGTTTCGTGATTTCAATATTATCATCGTAATCCAGAGGTGTCATCAGCGCATGGCTGATGACATCAATTGCTTTGCCCGTCCTCACCAAATCAAAATACCGGTGCCCTTCAAAAGCCAATTCCAGCCGCCGTTCGTGCAAGATTGTATCCAGCGTCAGGTCACTGGCCGAAAGATCTGGTAATTGCACCCGTTCTCTCACCTTATTTATATATTTTACCGCTTCTCCATTCTGCCCCATATCCAGTAATGCTTCGGTATACATGAGCAGGGCATCCGCATATCTGGTGACCATATAATTGTAACTTGTTCCCGTATTGTTATATTTCGATAACTCGTCGAGCGGCGGCACCCGTTTTATAGAGGAAGCCTGTATAGGGATTGTACTCCCTGCGATGTAACCGGAATCTATGGTAGTCGCGTACCTTATTGTATCATGTGCATCAACAAATGCGTGCATGAGGTTGTGTTCGACCAAAAGATAGGTTGAGGTGCCGACTCCATAGATCAAGCCGACGTCGTTATTCATCCACCTAAACCAATAACTGGGCTGCCCGGATCCAACATCAAAATTAACTTCAAAAATGGATTCTTCATTAAACTTATTCTCAGGTAAAAAGAGTTTGCTAAAGTCCGGAAACAACGCGTAATCACCCGCTTCCTTGTCTACAATAAGCCGTTTTAATTCTTTTGCAGCATTTTCCGGTTGGTGGAGGGTCAAATAAACATCAGCCAAAATAGTTAATGCAGCACCCATAGATGCCCTTGCCGGTTCGCCGGATAAACCGGCATCTCCCTTCTTATAACAATCCGCTGTAGCAGAAATCAAATCGGGTACAATTATATCTTTATAAATATCCGCTACAGAACGGCGTCCGACACCGATGGCGTCGTCCGGGTCCGCAAAGGGGGTAACCACCTCCGGGACCCCTCCATAAATTCTAACCAGATTAAAATACGCGAGGGCTCTTAAAAACCTAGCCTCGCCCGAATAGGCTCTAACCTGTCGCTTTTCATCTTCATCTTTAGGCGTATATGCATCTATCTTTTGTAAAATCAAATTACAATTGGTAATCATCTTATAGCTGTTGCTCCAGATGCCGGCCTTCGAATCACTAACCGTTTTCTTAAACGTTTGCCAGACGCCGGTCCGAAACCGGTCTTTTCCATCATCAGACATTAATTCAACCACAAGCGGAAGATCAGACAAATTATAAATGTCTTGTAACATTTTATAACTGCCCATTAACCCCAACTTTCTCTGGTCCGGGTTCTTATAAAATTGGTCTACAGATAAAGCATCTTCAGGTTGTCCTTCTAAAAGCTTTTTGGTGCAGGAAAAAAGGACTACGCTGATAGATACCAATATGATCACTCTTTTCATCATCTCTATACTTTAATACACATGTTTAATAATTATAAGGATACATTGAGGCCAAAAGAGACCGTTCTGGACATCGGGTACGCCCCCCGATTGATGCCCTGCCTGAGTGCCGAATTATATCCGTAATTGGCCTGGGGGTTATATCCTGGAAATTTCGTAAAAAAGAAAGCATTCTGAACGCTCAAATAGACCCGCAGGGAGGATAAATAGATTTTCCTTAAGATTTCATCTGAGAAACTATATCCCAAGTTGATGTTTGAAATGCTGACAAAAGTACCTTTATAGACTAGTGACCCGCTTAAATCCGTGTTGTCATATTGTTTGCGACTGGGCGCCGTATATTTTGCGTTATGCCGATCGGGCCGCCAGTAATTCTCATAATAATCAACCGTCGTATTTTGTCTGCCATCTCCTCTGGCATAAAATGCCCTGTTTTGGCTCATCAAAATATCTCCTCCTTGCGTCCCGTTTATTTTGATTGCTAAATCAAAGCCTTTAAATGCAAAATTATTGGTAATGCCCCAAATGA
>CAYRBD010000129.1:0-3000 GCA_964422465.1 uncultured Chitinophagaceae bacterium | reverse complement strand
AATCCGGGACAGGGGAGCCAATAACCGTCTTGTCACTTCCGTCAATAATTCCATCACCGTTTATATCCGCCAATTTAGGGGTACCCGGACTGGACCGAAATCTCCAATTTGCATTATTGGCATTCACGATCGGAGAGGTTTTGACATCTTCCCAATCCCTGTATGGTCCCAGAAATTGACTTCCCCATATCTCCGCAATTGGCTTTCCTTCGGCCGTATAGCTATTTCCATCGATCAACGGCCGCTTGTCATTTCCTATATCAATGACCTTATTGCGATAATAGGAAAGATTAAAATGGGTGTTCCATTTAAACGCTCCAACTAAATTGCGCGTCTCCAGCGAATATTCTAACCCTCTGTTGCGCATCAGCCCGAGATTTGTGGTGTAAGAAGCAAATCCCGTTATCCCGGGTAGAGGAACCGAAAAGAGCATATCGCTTGTCATTCTCCTAAAATAATCTACGGTGACCCCGATTCGGCTGTTCAGGAAATCCATATCCACACCCAGGTCAACTTCTTTAGTGGTTTCCCATCCCAATACCGGATTGGCAATGTTTCCCGGAACAAAAGTGGGTAATACGTCTGATCCCCTGCCGATAGCGTAGGTGGAATTCTGCAGCTTACTCAATGGTAAATAGTTGCCAATGCCGGCATTACCGATTTTACCCCAGCCGCCTCTTAATTTTAAATCATTCACGTACTTTTTTAGTGAGGCGAAAAATGATTCTTCGCTGATTCTCCATCCCATCGAAAACGAGGGAAAGACGCCCCATTTATTGTTTTCTCCAAACTTTGAAGATCCGTCTCTGCGAATACTGCCCGTCAAATAATATTTATTTGCATAGTTGTACTGGAGTCTTGCAAACATTCCGATTAACGACTGGCTTGACCGGTTTGTTCTCGCATCATTCTGGGCATTCAATATGGTAATCGCCTGATTTAGAGAAGTGACCAGATCGGTAGGAAAATCGTATTTTTTCAGATAAGAACTCCGTAGCGTCGTGTTTTCTACAGAATATCCAAGCATTGCATTAACCGAGTGTCTATTAAATAGCTTGCTATAGGTTAGATACGTTTGAAAGTTCACATCCAATTCTCTGTTGTTAATATTGCTTCCCTGGGACCTGGAAGTTTTGGCATTTGTTGTGGGCAGGGCTGTGGGGGTAAAATCATTGTCAATCTGATCGACAAAATTGGTGTTAAATTGGGTCCGCAATTTTAAATTATCCAAAATATTAACATCGGCATAAATAGACATTAAATTGGCCAGTTTCCGGCTTTTGCTTTTTTGTAAGAATCCTGACAGAGGGTTAACCGCAAAAATAAAATTCCAATCCCACGGATTAAGCAAGATATTCCCATAGTAAATAGGCTCCCCACTTTCATCGGTTGGGCTCCAGATGGGTGGCATAACCGAAGAAGCATAAATCGGGCTGTTGTTTGTCGAGCCTTCTACCCTGGGAACTTTTTGAAACTTTTCCAGCGACGGGGATAAAAACAGGCCCACCTTTAAATAGTTATTTACTTTTAAATCCAAATTTGCTTGAAAACTATATCTTTCATAACCGGAATGTTTGATGATACCTTCCTGACTTAAATATCCGCCCGAAATCCTATACTTGAAATTTTCAGTGCCTCCAGCGGCAGATAAATTAATGTTATTGACCTTCCCTTTTCTGGATATCACATCCTGCCAATCCGTATTATAGGGCGAGTTGTAGATGGTATCTGTAACGGTAATCCACCTGTAAAACAACGCTTGTGGGTCCTGCATTGCACTGGCATGGCTGGAGTATAACGACCAGTTTTTAATCCTGAGCTCCGGATCGTCTGACCATTTCCATTGTGGCAGGCTTGGATTATCGGTGCCATAGTTGGGATCTTCAACAACATATGCATCTGCCCTTGCATCATCAATGTATTTTAAGAAATCACCCCTGTCCAATACGTCTATCCGGTTGATCATATCGCTAAACCCGGTACTCATATTAATGTTAAAGGTCGGTTTACCGGATGTCCCTTTCTTGGTTGTAATAATTATTACCCCATTCGCACCCCGAGTACCGTAAATTGCAGTAGCCGTTGCATCTTTCAAAACCTGAATGGTTTCTATATCATTTGTGTTTATCGAGTTCAATGGATTTACATTCTTATCAAAGGCATCATTTAAAGGAAATCCATTGACTACGATTAACGGGTCGTTGCTGGCATTAATCGAATTTACCCCCCGAATAATAATTTGACTTCCGCCACCAGGCGCACCGTTTGTATTGGAAAAATTAACGCCCGAAACCTGTCCGGCCAAAGCCTGCGCAAAATTACCAACCGGCTTATCTTTTAGCTCCTTTGCAGAAGCCGAAGCGATGGAACTGGTAACATCTTTTTTCCTTTGCGTCCCATATCCGACGACCACCACCTGATTTAAGCCAGTTGCAGATATAGATAACCGAATGTCAAAGGACGTTCGGCCATCTACCCGGACGACCTTATCGTTATATCCTATGTACGAAATTTCTAAAATGGCTCCTTCTGGTGCATTTAAAATAAATTTTCCTTTAGTATCTGTAGTTGTCCCGTTCGTACTCCCCCTAACCTTTACCGTCACACCCACCAAGGGTTCCCCCGTGGTCGAATCCATAACTGTTCCATGGATTTCTGCAAACAACAATTCTTCACGGACTGAATCTATAGAAGTTGATTCCTTTTCCTTGACCACGATGGTATTCCCAATAATGGTATAAGCCAGGGGCTGATCCCTGAACAAATCTTCCATTGCAGCTTTGAGGGGAGTATGGTTAAATTCGGCGCTTACTTTTTTAGCTTTTTTCACCATATTTGTGTTGTACAAAAACTCGAAACCTGTTTGCTTTCGAATGGCTTTAAACACCTTTTCGAGAGAGGTGTTCTTTTTGGAGTAGGTAATCTTTTGGGCATCTGCCAGATTATATGCACTGACCTGCAGACAGGCTACCAGCAACAGCAAAATCGTTAACTTCATGG
>CAYRBD010000128.1:0-7323 GCA_964422465.1 uncultured Chitinophagaceae bacterium | reverse complement strand
GATGAGAAAGGCGAAAGAGCCGGACATCCGTTCAAGGCTTCACTTTTCGGAAAGAGCGCAGGGCTTCCGGCTTTGGAATCGCATTTTGTGAAATGCAAAACAGTTTTGAAAGGCCATCCAAGCAAGCCAACGCTAAAAGCTGCCGCTACCATTGCCCTGAAAACCACGAGCGATGAACAGGCATTTAAAAAGCAGTTAGCGGAACAGGGCATTAACGTAGTAGTGCGCCGGAATGATGCAGGGCGTGTTTATGGTATTACATTTATTGACCACAATTCCAAAGTGGTTTGTAACGGTTCACGGTTAGGAAAGGAACTTTCTGCCAATATCTTTAATGATTACTGGAATAATAACATCAAGCCGGAGATTAAAGAACCTGCCGAATTACAACCTCAAAAATCCACATCAAATGATGCGGATCTTCCTGCGGAAGAACCACACCATTTGTTCGACTTCCTGAATACCGAACCTGTATTTGAAAAGCACGAAGACGGTTTGATAGAAGCATTGGGCGGTTTGCTCCCCGAAGCACAGGGCGAAGATTATGAAGAAGTTGAATTTGCCCATAGGATGAAGAAGAAAAAGAAACGCAAAAGAGGCCGGCAGTAATTGAGCCTCTCAGCAATATAAAATGAGCCGCACAACAATGCCCCCCGTCAATTATTCCTACTTTTGTATTCAAAATAGAAAAGCATGGGAAGAAAGCTGTTATCCGGAGTGCTTACCGTGTTAACGTTTACATCACTGATCAGGCTGAGTTCCTCTTTATCACAGCTTTTGGTTAGATTAATGCTGTATCATTTCACCTGATTACCGTCTTTATTTCGATAGTGACAATCTGTATCGTGTGGGGATTGGACGGAATCAGTTTGGATTTCCTCCTTTGCCCTGGCGATAATCACGAGACCTTCGTCTATCTTAAATTGTTCGGAGAAAACACGGCATAAGGTTTTATAGTGTTTATTATGAGGCAGGCCTGAAACCTGAAGCAGCCCGTCAATCAATAGCCCCACTTCACTAAGTCTGGTTTTTAATTCTTCACGGTTGTTGCGATAAACAACTTTGTTACCTTGTCCCTTTAACACCTCATTTAACGACGTAACCAAAGACTTATCTAATATGTTTTCGGGAGATTTAATAGATTTATAAAACAAACGTAATGTTTCATGCAGTTCATAACGACTGTACTAGGCAATGTTGCTGCCTAACAACTTACTGTCCATACGGATGCTTTTACCACTGACTTCAAATTCAACGGCTTGCTGTCCGGTGATGTCGGAAAAGGTTTGTTCAAGAAGGTAAACGCCATTTCCTTTTCCTGCACTGCGGTCCGGTTTTTCCAAAAGAAATAAAATTCGTACCTTTCTTGTCCAATTTTAGTCTATCATGCAACCACAAGATATCAAAACCTTCAACGACAAGCTCGATGAAGACATGAATCTGATACTTCCTGACTTGGAAGCCATTTACAAAGACATTCACCGCAACCCTGAATTGTCCATGCAGGAATTTCGAACGGCAAAAGTCGCGGCGGATCATTTAACCCAATATCATTATGAAGTATCTACCGGCATTGGCGGCACCGGCGTGGTGGGGGTTATGGAAAATGGCAAAGGGCCTGTCGTGATGCTTCGGGCCGATATGGATGCCCTGCCGGTAACGGAAGCTACCGGCCTGCCTTATGCAAGTACAATAAAGGCAAAAGATGAAGAAGGGAATGAAGTGGGCGTATCACATGTTTGCGGCCACGATATACACGTTACCTGGATGATTGGCGTGGCTAAATTGTTTTCGGAGCATAAAGATTTATGGGAAGGAACTTTGTTGATTGTTTTTCAGCCGGGAGAGGAAGTGGGACGCGGAGCACAATCCATGATTGATGATGGCATGATGAACCGGTTTCCCAAACCGGATGTCATTCTCGGGCAGCACGTGATGGTGGGCGAAGCGGGTACAGTTGGTCACCGGGCAGGCCCTATATTAACCGCAGGGGATAGCCTGAAGGTGAAACTCTTTGGACGGGGCGCGCATGGGTCTTATCCCCAGACATCCATTGATCCGGTGGTAATGGCAGCCGCTACGACCATGCGTCTGCAAACGATCGTTTCGCGGGAAACAGCGCCCAATGAAATGGCTGTTTTAACCATCGGCGCATTACAGGCAGGTATCAAAGAAAATATCATCCCCGATGATGCCACGCTGAAATTAAATATCCGCACTTTTGACGAGGGTGTCCGGGATCACATCCTTTCTGCTGTAAAGCGCATTTGTCAGGCCGAAAGCGCTGCCTCCAATGCACCAAAAGAACCGGAATTTACCTCATTGGACAGCTATCCGGTAACCGTTAATGATGCAGTCGCGGCAGCAAAGCTTGCAGAAGCATTTGATACACAATTCGGCGACCGTTCGTTTGAAACACCGCCTGCTTCAGCCAGCGAAGACTTCAGCATCTTTGGCAGAAACTGGAAGGTGCCTTATGTTTTTTGGTTCGTGGGCAGCACTGATCCTAACACGTATTTAGAGGCAAAAAAGAATCATAAAATCAATACCATTCCCAGCAACCATTCGCCCAAATTCTGCCCGGTACTGCACCCTACGCTTAAAACCGGCCTACAGGCCATGACAACGGCTGCAGCAGCATGGCTTGATAAACCTTAAAAAAGGATGGATAAACTACATTCAAAATGTGCTTTTTATCAGAATTAACAACAATTAAACAATCTTAAAATGAAAATAGGAATAACAGGAGCAGCCGGACACTTGGGAAGGCTGATTATTCAATCATTAAACAAAAATAGTAGGGATGCAGAACTGATCGCTTTGGTCAGATCACCCGAAAAGGTTAAAGATTTGAATATTCAGGCGCGGTATTTTGATTATTCAAAACCCGAAACATTAAAAGGACCTTTACAGGACACAGATTGTCTGATGATGATATCCGCAAGTGAAGTAGGCAAACGAAGCTTACAGCATCAGAATATCATTGATGCAGCCAAACAGGCCGGAGTCAAAAGAGTCGTTTACACCAGTTTGCTGCATGCCGATAAATCGCCGATGAATCTTGCTGAAGAACATCGTTTTACCGAAGATTTAATCAAAAAATCGGGGATTGAATATACCATTTTGAGAAACGGCTGGTACACCGAAAATTATATGACAAGTATGAAAAGTTTTGTTGAGCATGGCGCCGTAGTTGGCAGCGCCGGAGATGGAAAAATTTCTTCCGCTGCGCGAGCCGATTATGCCGAAGCTGCAGCCGCTGTTCTGACAAGCAACAGCCATAAAAATAAAATCTATGAACTGGCAGGTGACAAAGCGTTTACGCTCAGCGACCTGGCAGCCGAACTTTCAAAACAAACCGGCAAGAATATTCTGTATCAGAATCTTCCGAAACAGGCGTATGTGGAAGTCCTTGAAAAAGCCGGCTTGCCGGAACAAGCAGCCAATATGGTGGCACAATGGGATGTGGACACTTCCAACGGGGCTTTGTATGGTGATGAAAAAACGCTGCATGAGTTGCTCGGACATGAAACAACGCCGCTTGCTGTTTCTATAGAGAATGCTCTGAAGTGATTTGAATTTAAATTGAATAACAACAGATGGACAAATTGCATTCGTTTTATGCTTTCATTGACCTGGCCGGAACTTTTGCATTTGCCATAAGCGGCGCCGTTGCCGCCAAAGAAAAAGGACTGGATATCTTTGGGGTTTTGGTGGTCGCCTTTACGGTCGCCTGTGGCGGCGGCATCATCCGCGATGTATGTATCGGCGCTATTCCTCCTGCCGGTTTATCAGACTGGCGTTATTTGCTGGTGGCTATGATTGCCGCGATTATAGCTATGGGGATGCATCCGCTGATGAAATTGCTTGACCGCCCGGTAATACTATTTGATGCGCTTGGTCTATCTTTATTCGCCGTTTCGGGCGCAGAAAAAGCGTTGAGCTTTGGTCACAATAATGAAGTGGCTATTTTATTGGGAATGATCACGGCTGTAGGTGGCGGCGTCATTCGCGACATTTTTCTGAACCGCATTCCGGTTATTTTTGAAGAAGAAATTTATGGCTCGGCAGCGCTGCTCGGAGCGGTGGTAGTAGTGGCAGGTCATTCTTGGGGTTTGTCCAATGACTGGGTCTTTCCTGCGGGATTCGCCGTTTGTCTTGTCATCCGTTTATTGGCTATGAGATATCACTGGAAGCTGCCGGCTTTTTCAGGAAAGAAAAATAAGTAATATAAAAGGTATGAAAAGTAAAACAACAGATATTTTTGAACGATTGCAGAATGGTAAAACTATACCATACAGCGATCCTCAATCCCATAAACTGAGACAGGTTTCTTTCGAAACGAAGGAATTGCTTGTTCAGATGAATAATTCCTTCGACCCTGATGAAATAAGGGATTTGTTGGGCAAAATAACGGGTTCTGAAATTGACAAGAGTACGGATGTATTTACACCGTTGTATATCAATTATGGAAAGCACACCAAAATCGGCAAAAACGTATTTATCAATTTTGACTGCATATTCCTTGATTTGGGATGCATAACCATAGAAGATAACGTATTTATAGCCCCCAAAGTCAGTTTGCTGTCAGAGGGACATCCTGTATCGCCCGAAAATCGGCATTCACTTGTTCCGGGGCATATTCATCTTAAAAGAAATGCGTGGATAGGAGCCAATGCAACAATACTTCCGGGCGTAACTATTGGTGAAAATGTAGTGGTAGCAGCGGGAGCAGTGGTTTCAAAAGATGTTCCTGCAAATACGATTGTCGGCGGTATTCCTGCTAAAGTGATTAAAACAATTTAAAAAAAAGAAAAAAAGCAGAAACAAAGCATGAAAAAATCTCTTCTGTGAATCATGGTTGCAGTGCTATGTTCAATTTGGATTTACATAAAGAGCAGTTAAAAATAGGTCGTCAATATTATTTCAGAGTAGGCGCACTGATTGATGCACCAGAAGCAACGGAATAAATTCCTTGTTATCATTGGACGGAAGAATAATTCTACCTTCCTGACAATCTGCTTTTGCCTGATCAATCCTTTCTTTTCTTGAATACGCTATAGAGTTACATCAATGGCGATACCAAGTTAACTATTTTATCCAACAACTGGCTATATTTCGGCCGGTTTTGCCACTTTTTCGCGTCTAACTTTTTTGCGTTCTTTAAATCTTCAAAAAATACTTGTCGCAATTCAAGAGCCAGGTTGTGGTCATAAGCAATAGCATTTACTTCAAAATTCAAATCAAAGCTCCGCAAATCCATATTTGCGGTCCCTGCCATGGCTACCTCCCCGTCTATCACTATTGTTTTGGCATGTACAAAGCCCTTTTCATAAGTATAAATATCCACCCCGGCCTCCAGAAGAAGGCTAAAATGAGAACGATTAGCCATATTGACAAAAATTGAATCAGAGATTCCGGGTACTAACAGCTTTACTTTTATACCGCTTTGAGCGGCTATTATCATAGTTTCCTTTACGGTATCACCCGGAATAAAATAAGGAGTGGTAATCAAAATTTCTTTTTTCGCAAGACTAATGGCTTTGCATAAGGATCGCTGAATTAACGGCGTATCGGAATCTGGTCCGCTGCTGATATGCAGCAAAACTCATCAAACTAAAGGTTCTTTTAATCACCAAGTTCTTTTAATAAATCATCTATATCCAGCGCGTGGGTGTACATTTCCAAAGATCCGTCCGTGTGATGCGGCCATTGTTCCCGAGGGCGATCCCAGTATAACTCCACTCCGTTTCCATCCGGATCATTCATATACAAAGCTTCCGATACGCCATGATCAGCAGCACCGGTCAGTGGGTAGTAAGCCCGGCGAAGGCGGTCAAATATAACAGCCAGGTCTTTCCGCGTTGGATAAACAATGGCGGTGTGATACAGACCTACTCCGTTCACAGGAGCTGGTGGCGCATCCTTGCTGTGCCAGGTGTTCAAGCCAATATGATGATGGTAGCCGCCGGCAGAAATAAAAGCCGCCTGATTACCATACATAGTGGTCAGCTCAAAACCTAAGAGGTCGCGATAAAATTCCAGCGCCTTTTCCAGATTAGATACTTTCAGATGCACATGCCCAATCCGTGTTTGACCGGGTATTTTATAACTATCCTTTTTTGTAACTGATACTGTTTTTTCCATGATTTTTATTTTTTAATTTGCAACTTCAGACGTTGCAAATTCCTCCATTTTTTTAATCAGGTTATTTTCTACGGTATATATCTGAACCCATTTTTGCTTCAGCTCTCTCCCTGAACGTTTTACTTTTTGGTGTTCTTGTCCTAAAACGACCACTTTATTCTCCTCAACGATATATTCCAGCGGGTCAAAACTGATTATTTCTGTGTTGCCCAGAATGTTACTTATAAATGTGCGAGCACCCTCCTTTCCTTCATAAATTCCTTTAGGAATAATTTGTGTGCCGTGGTAAATCCAAACTGTATCTTTGGAAACAGTGGCGACGAATTTATCTACGTCGCCACTGCTAAAGGCACTGAACATTTTCTCTACTACTAATCTTGCTGAATTCTTCATTTTATTTTGATTTCTATTGATTATTGTTTGTGCTGTCTTTACCCTGGTAGCTTATCCTTCTTGACTTATAAATTCTCCATCAGCCTTTATGCTTACTTCATCACTGATCATAGCAGAAGGAAATTTGGGTCCTATATTAAAATCAGAACGTTTTAAAGTGCCCGTTAGTTGAAAACCTGAGGTAATATCTTTAGATTGTGGATTTTCAATCGTTCCCCGATACCATAAGTCCATTACCACTTTTTTGGTCACTCCGTGTAAAGTCAGATATCCGGTAAGCTTATACCGGTCTGTTCCCACTTTTTCAATCGAAGTACTTTTATACGTCATGAGCGGAAACTTTTCTACATAAAAGAAGTCTTCACTGCGCAAATGGTTATCCCGCATCTCTATTTCAGTATCAATAGATTTTACAGCAACAGTCAGATCAAAAACGGCGTCGCTAAAATCCTCCTTATTCGTAGTAATCGTCGCATCAAAGGAATTAAACAATCCGGCTACATCGGAAATGCCCAGATGCACGGTAGAAAAAGTGAGCTTGGAATGATTCGGATCTGACTTCCAGCTTGTTTGTGCAAAAACAGAAAGCGATAAAGCAACGCTAGCAAGCGTTAATGTGATTTTTTTGAACGTGTTCATGATAGTTGAATTTAAAAAATTAATTATGTATTAAAAAGTTGTATTTATTCTAAAAAATGAATACCCTACGAGTTTGTTCTTACTTAATTGCATTGTCCGTCAGTGGAGCAGGTAGCTCCTTCATTAAGGACTACCGGTTTATTT
>CAYRBD010000127.1:0-7512 GCA_964422465.1 uncultured Chitinophagaceae bacterium | reverse complement strand
CCAACTTTCACCAGCCCAAATCTACTTTGTTACTCCTCGTAGCCGCTTTTATGGGGGAGGAATGGCGAGTGATGTATGACTATGCATTGCAACATGACTTTCGGTTTTTGAGTTATGGAGACGGATGTTTGATTCTGCCGTAGGAGAAGATTCTTTTATATTTGTACCCCAACGACCTATTAATGGATTATAAAATATCGCCAGCCTCAATATTGTTTAATGATAGGCAAATGGGGGAGATTTTATAAGCAATTACTCAATCTTTTATAAGACCGAGGAATTCTCTAAAATTAATTTTAGAGATAACTTTTACTTCCACATTATAAGTTTGCACAAACTTTTTGGAGATTTTTACTTTAGCCCTGGGATTCCATTTAAATTCATAGCCATAAATCTGACCATTTGCTTCTTCAACGTAATCAATTTCCTGTTGCTGTTTCGTACGCCAAAAATAACGATTGACATATTTTCGATGGTAATGGTTATATTTTAATCTTTCTGACATTAAAAAATTCTCCCATAAAGCACCGATGTCATCTCTAAATGCTAATGGGTTGAAATTTTGAATCAAGGCATTCCGAATCCTATTATCATAGAAATAAATTTTCCGATTGGTTTTTATTTCATTCCGCAGGTTACGGCTAAAGGAATTCAGGGGGTAGATGATATAAGAAAGTTCGAGCAAACGGATATAGGAGGAAACGGTTCCTTTATCCACACCGGTCAATTGCGCGATCTCATTATAACTGACTTCACTGCCTACTTGAAAAGCTAAGGCACGAAGGATTTTTTCCAAAATTTCGGGATATCTGATATTTCCAAAAGAAAGAATATCTTTAAACAAATAACTCTGTGTGAGTTGATTCAGAATCTCTCTTTCTTCTCCTTTATGGTTAATGACATAATGTAATACTTTTTAGGGTATTTATACACCATAAATCATAACTTTTAGAGAATATAATATCTGAAAGTTGCATTTTTTATCGATTAATTTAGAGTTTTCATTTTAAAATCATCAACTATTCTCATAAAATCGGGTGGAATACCGGGGTAAATCTTAGGCAAGGCCGACTCATGGCCTGTTATTTACCCTGTTTCAAGAAAAAAGGAGTCTGATTTTTTCTTTTTGGAAAAAAGAATTCTTAATTTCATTGTGCTAAAAGCCGTTCATCATGTGCGATTCTCAAATGTCGGGGGAAAGCTTAAAAAACCAACTCTGGTCTTTACGCAGGGAAAATGAACAATTGCGGGAAGAAATCCAACAGCTAAAAATCCGGCTGGGGATAATGCCCGATCCTATAGCTGAAGAAAAAAGCAAACCAGGGCAGCATTCCGATACCTTCACCAAATATAACAGCCCCGGGGAGAAGATTGCTTTATTTCAATCCCTGTTCAGGGGCAGGCCGGACGTATATGCCAACCGCTGGGAAAATAAAAAGGGCAGGTCCGGCTACAGTCCGGCCTGCGACAATGAATGGAAGCCCGGTATCTGTGCCAAACCAAAAATAAAATGCAGCGCCTGCCCTCATCAAAAATTTAAGCCCCTTGATGAAAAAGCTGTTGATGCCCACCTGCGTGGTCAATTGATTGTCGGCCTTTATCCGCTCCTTGTGGACGACTGCTGTTATTTTCTGGCCATTGATTTTGACAAAAAAGAGTGGGATAAAGACGTCCTGGCACTTATGGATGCTTGTAAAATCTTCGAAATCCCGATGGCAATGGAACGTTCCCGATCCGGCAATGGCGCGCATGCCTGGTTTTTCTTCGAGGAAAAAACAGCGGCTGCTATCGCGAGAAAGTTTGGATCAGCCCTGCTTACTTATTCTATGGATCAGCGGCATGAATTATCTTTCAGCTCTTATGACCGGCTCTTCCCCAATCAAAATACCCTGCCCAAAGGTGGTTTTGGAAATTTGATCGCGCTTCCACTTCAGCAGGCGGCGAGAAAAAAAGGAAACAGCTCGTTTATCAATAATCAGCTCATTCCTTATCCGGATCAATGGTCTTTCTTATCTTCAATTAAAAAACTATCGAAAGAAAAAATAGAAGAAATAACCAAGCAATTGTGCAAAAAGGAAGACGAATTGGGGGATTTAAGAAAGGATAAAATAGAAGAAAAGCCCTGGGAACGGAAAAAAGTCCGTACCCCGTTAACCAAACAGGATTTCCCCGAAGAGGTTAGCATGATAAAAGCAGACCGGCTCTACATTCCCAAACCCGGATTTTCTCAAAAGGGATTAAATGCCCTGAAGCGACTGGCGGCATTCAAGAACCCGCAATTTTATAAAACCCAGGCCATGCGCCTGCCGGTTTATAACAAGCCGAGAATTATCTCATGTGCTGATGAAACTAAAGAATACGTTTGTTTGCCAAGAGGGTGTGAAGAAGATATAAAAGACTGTTTAAGCGCATCGGTTAAAGAAATACATCTTACGGATAAAAGGAATAGCGGCAAAGAGTTTAAAGTGGCTTTTAAAGGGAAATTAAGACCGGAGCAAGCGCTTGCTGTAAATAAGTTGTTGCAATACGAATCTGGCGTGCTCTCTGCTCCTCCGGCATTTGGAAAAACAGTGATGGCGGCAAAAGTTATTGCAAGAAGAAAAACGAACACTTTAGTACTGGTTCATCGGAAGCAACTCATGGAGCAATGGAAAAGTAGATTAAACCATTTTTTAGATTTAAGTAATGAAGATATCGGTTTACTGGGAGGCGGTAAAAACACGCTGACCCAAAAAATAGATATTGCTATTATGCAATCATTGTATCAGGGTAAGGAAGTAAAGGAAGTTGTTCGAAATTACGGGATGGTGATTGTAGATGAATGTCATCATATTCCGGCCTTTAGTTTTGAACAAATACTAAAGCAGGCCAATGCGAAGTATGTGTATGGCTTAACGGCTACTCCCTTGCGGCAGGACGGGCATCATCCGATTATTTTTATGTATTGCGGACCGATAAGATATAAAATAAATCCCGGAAAACAGGCGGAAGAGCGCCCTTTTGATCATTTTGTCATCCCCCGGTTCACAGATTTCTTTGCCCCTAAAAGAATAGAAGTAAACCCGGAAAAGGAGAAACCCCGGGAGCTTTCCATTCAGGGAATATACCGTAAAATAACCTGCGATGGTATGCGAAATCAATTGATTGCAGACGACGTAATCAAAAATTATAAAAAAGGAAGAAATGCTTTAGTCTTAACCGAACGAACTGCTCATGTGCAAATACTGGCAGAGTTACTCAAAGAGGATATTCCCGAAGTTGTGACGCTTACAGGGGGTAAAGCTGCCGCTGAAAGCAAACTGCTATTTAAAAAAATTGAAGGCCTTCCTGATGATAAACAAATCACGATCATTGCAACCGGAAAGTTTATCGGAGAGGGTTTTGATGAATCCCGCCTGGACACCTTGTTTTTGGCTATGCCCATTTCATGGAAAGGAACCTTGCAACAATATACCGGAAGGCTGCACCGGTTAAATCCCGGAAAGAAGAAAGTTTTAGTATTTGATTATGTAGATATACATGTAAAGACGCTGGAAAGGATGTACACCAAAAGGCTGAATGCCTACGCTTCCATCGGTTATAAAGTGAAGGGAGAAAATCTGGACCAGGCGCCTGCGAGCATTATTTTTGATAAAGACAATTTTTTGCCTGTTTTCAGCAGCGATGTAAGGAATGCAAAAAGAGAAATTGTCATTGTAAGCCCCTTTGTTTCTCAATGGCGCAGCAACCAAATGCTTCCTTTATTACAAGAGGCCATAAACAATAAGATAAAAGTGATTATCTTAACCAGACCTGCAGAAAGTTTTAAAAATAAAGAAGAGATAAAACCTGTTTTTGAAAAATTAAAAGAAGAACATATTTCTTTGATATTTCAATCCGGCATCCATCAAAAATTTGCCGTGATAGACCATAAAATATCGTGGTATGGAAGTATTAATCTTTTAAGTTACGGACGCTCGCAGGAAAGTATGATGCGGATAGAAAGCGGACATATTGCCGGCGAATTATTGCGGAGTATGGAGATGTAACCCTCAAATAAAAATAGTAAGTAATAAAAATACCAAAAGGATAAAGGACGAAAAAATAACGTTATAGCGAATGGTTTTTTGCTTCAATAATACATACGCAAAAACCAGGGTTGCAAGAAAAATAAATACTATATTTGAAATTTGACTTATTTTATAATATTTTATCTCATTAAGAACCTGTATAAATGTTGAAGAAAAAGAGACTTGTCTAATCTCATCAAACAAAAACAAAGCCACCAGCGCTTACCCTGGCAATCCCTTTCATGTCTTCCGGTACTATCTGTAAAATCACTTCGTTCCTGAAGAATCCCAAAACAATGGAAATAACAAAAAAGAATAACAGTGTTTTTATTATGGAATATAATTGGTTCAATGGACTAAACTTGTAATGCGAATAAGGAGGTCTCAATAATTGCAGCCATAAAAAGCAGTCCCACTGGAAATAAAAATTCTTTTGTACTTGGGAATTTTTTAAAAGACCATCCCCTTCCTGTTTTTAAATTCTTAAAATTAGAAGTTCCTTTTAGCCCCAAAGCACCCAACCACAATAAAGCAGTAATCTCAAAAGGGGCATGTAATAACGACATAATAATATGGCTCAAAGTCATTCGAACGGAAGCATCATTCAAGATCAGGCTAAGCATAAATCCATTCCATATAGAAACAAGGAGAGTTAGGATACCTAAAGTAAAATAACCCCCGAAAGATAATAAGATCGCTACAAGAAGATTATGACTAAATATATTCTAAAATACCTCTAAGGACTCCTGAAAAGACGGTGGTTGTGCAGCTCTATTTTGGAGGATTATTTTTGAAGTAGGGATAAGGGAAGATGAGCGGGAAGCAGCAATTCCCAAACCAGCCCCTACAATCCAAAACAGTAAACAGCTAAATATATTTTTAAAAGGTAACTTGCTGAACATGCTGTATTCTTTTTCTTAGAGATGGATAATTAATAGCCTTCTTTTCAAGTCCACCCCCGGTAAGTTCATTTAGCCTCGTGAGGGTTTGCGCATAAGCTCTTTTCCCTACCATTTTTGCAGCAAATAAATCTGCCTGATATTCTAATTTCCGCTGAACCAATTGGCTGGTAACAACTAATAGCCCTCCCCACACTCCTCCCTGAAGGGCTATCCACAACCCCGGATTACCTGAACTATTTATTATAGGATACAAACAGTATTATGCAGAGGTTACCCAAAGGATACAAACAATAAGATTGGTTGAAAAAAGAATAAGGATGTGTTTATACTTAATATGAGCATACTCATGAAAAAGCAGATGCTTAACTTCCTCTTCATTCATCCTTTCCAATAAGGTTCTCCCAAGTAAAATAAATCTCATTTGGGGAACCACTCCTGTCGCATAAGCATTGGTAATATTCTCATTAAGGATTTTTACCTGAATTCTATCTTTAAAGAATAAGTGGATCAGCTTCTCATAATGAGGACTGCTTTTATACTTTTTTTTCCTCAACAACATCAAAAAGGGATACACAATAAAATTGAAACTGATTAAAAGTGCAGCGAAAAATATACCAAGAACAATATATACTATTCGTACACCATGATTCCCATAATGGCTAACCGAACCGATGAAGGAGGTAAACACAATAAAATAGAAAATCCATTCCACTATTATTTCTATCTTATCCAGACTAAATGAATGACCCTGCTTTTTAGAAAATACTACTCTTGACAATTGCGGTAGGTACCGAATTGCAATAAAGACCGTTGCCATGACCAATCCAAAAAACAAATAATTACTCATCGTTATTTACCTCTCAATAAATGATCCAAAACATAAAACCATGACCATTCTATTTTTGATGGCCTTGGTTTATTAGAAATAGGCTCAAAACGCACCTATACCGGCTCCAATAATTCCACCGGCAACTGTTCCAATTGGGCCACCCCAGGATCCAAACATAGCGCCAACTTTAGCGCCTCCCCATGCACCGGCATAGGTTCCGGCCGCACCAGCGGCTCCGGTAACTGCAGCATTTACACCGGGATGCATGTTACGGGTCACATACCAGCCCACCCGGGCCTCCTGGATAGAACTTGAATTGGTCTTTAATGCACTTAGCATAAAAATACACATTCCAATCAAAAGGCCATACAAAACTTTCTTTTTCATTCCTTAAAAGTTTAAAGGTTGCCTTTTAATATTAAAAGGTATTTCAAAGTTGAAGGTATTCTTTTTATGCACCAACAATTTAGGATCATAATTGATAACCCTAAGTTATAATTTTGGCCTGTTTTTTGTTTGATTAAAAATTAGAATAGTTCTTTTTGAACCAATTATTAAGTTCTTATATATCTCTTCCGGTAAGATTGAAACAGCATGGAAGGCTAAATTTGACTTCATTAAATCGAAACCCAATAAAGAATTGCTACCACTTGCCTCGAAAATTGTCGAATTAAGAAAGGAAAAATGTTTTACTCAATATGATGCTGCCGTGGCCTTGGGGATTTCCCAAGAAGCTTATTCCAGAAAAGAATGTGGATACAATCGTTTCCGGGCTGAACATATTGTAGAACTGAGTAAATTGTTTAATGTATGCATCCTGGAATTCTTTTGGGAAGAAACAGATAAAGAGATTTTTAAATCCTTCCTTAAGACTAAAAACTTTCTTCTTAAACCAAATGTAAAAACAGAAATAATGGCGTTAAAATCCAGAGTATGCCAGTTGGAAGAAGAGCAGATTAAAAGTAGTTAAATAACCGCTATGGAGATTCTCTCTTAGTCTCAAATGTTTCCACGTAGATAACTTTCCATGGTCTGAATTTCTTTGTCCACCCTTTTTTTGATATAAAATTGTGGGAATAAAATCGCTGTATCAGATTTGAAGTATATCCAATGTAGATTTTATCGTAATTCTTTGAGTAAAGTATATAAACGGTGAAGATCATCCAATCTTTAAACCCCGATTTTGCTCTAAATCGGGGTTTGTAGCGAGATCGGGATTTGAACCCGAGTCCGCCTTAGGCGGATATGAATCCTGAGCACTCGAGTTGTTCCTCGATTTTATCGTGAATCCATGCACGTCCCTGGCCTGATTTGAGTGCTTTTTCCCTGTTGAGCGCCTCTCTCTTAGTCTCAAATGTTTCCACGTAGATAACTTTCCATGGTCTGAATTTCTTTGTCCACCCTTTTTTTGATATAAAATTGTGGGAATAAAATCGCTGTATCAGATTTGAAGTATATCCAATGTAGATTTTATCGTAATTCTTTGAGTAAAGTATGTAAACCGTGAAAATCATTTATCAATCCCAAAAACCCCGGCTTTGAAACCGGGATTTAAAGTGTAGCGAGATCGGGATTTGAACCCGAGACCTCAGGGTTATGAATCCTGCGCTCTCACCAACTGAGCTACCTCGCCATTTGTTTTTCGGCTTTGAACCCGTGTCCGCCTAAGGCGGATATGAATCCTGCTCCGCCTGAGGCGGATACCTCGCCATTTGTTTTTCGGCTTTGAACC
>CAYRBD010000126.1:0-7689 GCA_964422465.1 uncultured Chitinophagaceae bacterium | reverse complement strand
CTATTTCCCTTCTGGAAAACGGGATGGTCATCCTTACCGGCGGCGGCACTACCATGATCGAAATGGCAAAGAAAATACCCGAAAGCCTGCATGCCACTTTCTTCACGATCAGCCCGCTGGTAGGGCTTACCCTCGCTAATCACGCTAATTTAAAGGTATTTGGAATTGGCGGGGAACTTTCCAAAAACTCAAACGTTCATATTGGGCCAAGCGTCATCAACCAACTGGCTGACCTGAAAATGGACCTTTGCCTGCTGGGAGCCAATGCCCTTTCCACTCGCGAGGGGATGACGGATTCGGACTGGTCGGTGGTTCAGGTCAAGCGGGCCATGATCCATTCCTGCGAAAAACTGGCTATTCTCAGTATCGCGGAAAAATTGAACTCTGCGCAAAGGATGAAGGTTTGTGACTTAAATTTGATTAGCTATCTGATTACGGAGCTGAATGTAGAAAATGAACTTTTGAAAGAATATAGAAAGACCCATTTAGAATTGATATAACTCCTATAAAGCAGTAAACAATCGTATTCCACTAAGTGGAGTGGTTGTTCTCATACCGGCAAAAATATGGTGATACCTTCTGCCAATAGTGGCATTCCACCAGTCAGCATAATCCACCATTTCTCCTTTACTGTTGAGTACCTGCAACATTCCAGAGGAACTTCCATCCTCATTAATAACCTCAATCCGATAATCCAAACGTGCGGTACCGGCAGAAAGCTCGGTTATTTTATTCACCGGAACCTGAATCCATTCCGTGGCCTCCCCAAAAGATACCGGATTTCCAAGAGGTATCCAGTCGCTTTTTTCTTTTGTATCGTTATCTATCGTATATTGGTATTCATACTGAAGTTTCAAAGGGGTTGGTACTCCTTCAGATTCAAATAAAAAATTGTAGAATTTTACCCATGCCAGCGTATCTGTACTCTCAGAGACTTCTCCTTTAAAGGGAGCGCCATTGTCAATAACTACCGGAGGCTCGTTAAAATCATATACAAACACATTCTGTTTTCCTTTTTTCAAATCCACATCCTGATCATAAACCGGAGTCATATCATCCCCCATGTACATTTTAAGGTTGTTGGCGCCGGGCTTTGTAGCATAAAACCTTCCAATAGCGCCGCTGGGTATGGCATTATAGGTCAACAGCGGAGCTTTCCCGTTTATCCAAACGCCGTTTAGTTCCACCTTAGTAATGTCGTTTGCAGAACCTGAAGTCAGCGGGACCATGTAATGCAATTGAAACTGGGCCTGATCCCCGGCGGGTTCAGACCGGTATTCCACAACATGTTTCTTGCAGGAGATTGCAAAAACAACAAGTAAAAGGAATAAAAGAAGGTTATTAAACTTTTTCATATTTTTAATTTATTTCACCATTAATTTATTTGGATGGATAATCTCCCGGGTAAGCAAACCAGGGAATGGAGGTATGATAATTAGGCGCCGTTCCTGAAATAGGTTTTAGCGATTCCAGGGAATTCAGGTTCCACATGTATTCGGAGTTGTACCGGGGTCGAAGCCTGTATTCAGGAGACCCTTCATTGTTTATATTATAGGAGCTCTTTCTGCCCTGCACCTGTGCCGGAGCCAGGTAAAATCCTTTATACACTTTCGATGGATCGCTATCCCATTTCTGGTCAATACGGGTGTCGGTCCAGCCGTCTCCATTTTTCGGATACTCGCCGGAATAATCAATATCATAATGGTATTTTCTCATGTCAACCCAAGCCTCTACCCCGCCCCAGGGATAAAGCGCTACCCATTTTTGCATCATAATGTGAGAAAGAGAAAAATCAGCCAAGCTCAATTGATCCACATAGGGTCCGGCTTCATATTCTGCCGCCAGTTGGTTAAACAGATCTTTGGATATTTTATCTCCTCCTTCCGGTTTTCCCGCGGTTCCTGGATAAATATATTTCTGTGTAAAATCCATATCTGCCCGAACTCCTTCCTTAAAGGCATTGAAAGCTTCTGCCTTTTTACCCAATTTCCAATAGGTTTCAGCCAGACAAAATTTGATC
The DNA here is from genome assembly GCA_964422465.1 of uncultured Chitinophagaceae bacterium. Lineage (GTDB taxonomy): Bacteria > Bacteroidota > Bacteroidia > Chitinophagales > Chitinophagaceae > FW021-bin31. The sequence continues at coordinate 5,669 of CAYRBD010000126.1, read as the reverse complement.
TCGGCACAGGTCATAAGAATATAAGGTGCATTGTCCCGATAAAGCCATCTGCCGATCCCATCATTTGTCTCTCCCATCGTAACAGAAGTGGCTGCCCTCCCATAGAAATTAGGGGCAGTGCCTATGGGTCCGGTACGCCCGGTAAAACTACCGCCAGAATAGGTATAAGCTTTTATACTATCCGCATTATCCAGATCATTAAACTCCGGATTGGATTCTGTCGCCAATTTAACTGCAACACGGGGGTCGTAATGGCCCGGCTCATTTACAAATGTATCTGTGATAATCTGTCGGGAATTCAACTGATACGGGAACTCCGGGCTATCGCCTTCAGTTATTTTATCCCCGGTGGCCGGATCATAATAAGGTACAGAACCGGTAAACACTTCTACCGCATACTCGTGTTGGAAATAAGTCCAGGATAAATTCCCCCGATAGGTCCCCCAAAAGTTGTTATAGGAAGAATAAGGGGCGCTTGCCGAACCTCCCGCAATTTCCAGCGTGGCATCATCTTCGGAAGTCTGGAAAGATTTTTGGGCTGCATCAATAAGCTCCTGAGCATATTTGGAATTGAAATCTTTCTTGTTACTCAAAGAGACCAGATTCCGAACAATAACCGCATAAGCAAATTTGATCCATTTTTCTTTATCCCCCTCATATATAAAATCATTATCACTGATCTTGGTTCCATATTCCGTATGATCCTCTTCTTGCAAAAGGTCAATGGCCTTGTAAGCCCATCTCCTTACCTGTGCATAGATCGTGTCCTGATAATCATAATCGTGCGTTAATCGTTCAGGAACAAAAGCTTCTTTCATAGGCAGGTCCCCATGTATCTTGGTCATTACATCCCAGGAAAAGGCTTTCATGGCATAGCCAATACCCGCCAGCGTCCAATTAGAGGCTTCCTCAGATTGATTGATCAGGTTTTCGAGGTTCATCCCCTGGTTCCAGTACACCATTCTCCAGACTTCTCCCCCTGCATCACTCCCCAAAACGTAGTAATTAGCGGCAAAACTATTGTATGTTGTGGATACTGTTCCCATCATTTGGGTCAATGGTCCGATGGCGCGCAAGTCCCAATAGATTCCCTGATATTGCTGGGTGATATTAGCCAGGTACAAATAAGCATCCACATAATCCGGTGCATCAATATTTTTGTTTACGTCCAGGTATTTTTTGCATCCTAAACCTGAAGCCAATACAGCAACGACCAAATATATTTTCAGTTTTTTCATATCAAAATATCATTGTTTCAAATGAAAGATTTATTATTGAAAGGTTACGCTAAATCCTACAGCAATACTCCTCGGCATGGGCAAAGACCATACATCGTATCCTTCTCCACCCGTGCCACCGGCAGCAGCTGACATGGTATTTCCCACGGCATCAATTCCCGAATAATTCGTCCAGGTAAAAAGATCATTCCCTACGATATAAAAGCTGGCATCTGACACCGGGCCGATTCTTCTCAGGAAGGAAGAGGGCACTTTATAGGATAAACGAAGCTCCTGAATACGGAGATAGTTAACATTTTTTTCAAGCCAGTCCTCATCACCACCACCGAAAATGGAGGAGCCATAAGCATTGTAATCTACGGTAATGTTATTTTTTGTCGGATTTTTAGAATCTTCGTTTCCATCTTTCAGCACTCCATCAAAAATGACCGGAGGTCTTTCTCTTAATTCTACCGATTCCCAGCTTTTCCCATTGGTCATCATGGCTCGCTTGGTCCCATTCACCACCGTAGCCTTATAACGGCCGGCAAATAAAGCAGAAAGTCTGAAGTTTTTATAGGTCAGGCTGGTCACTATACCAAATCTAACCTTGGGTTCCCGATCTCCGATAACCGCCCATTCAGGAGAAACCAGCGGTAAACCGGTGTTGGGATTTATCAGAATATCCCCATTGTCATTCCTTTCGTAGGGACGTCCGGTAAGCGTGGTAATCGGATAGCCTTTCATAATACCATTCCGGATATTACCCGAGTTCCAGGTATAGGCATTATAATATTCTGTTACATTTTCCGGCAGGTAAACAATTTCGGAAGCCCCATGAGAAAGGTTGACACCCAGGTTCCAAACAATACCGGCAGGATCATTACGAATGAGGTCTGCATCCACATGCGCCTCCCATCCCCAGCTGTTAAAAGTACCTACGTTCATGTTGTTCAACACAAAACCCGTAGCATAACTCAGCCTGAATCCTTTTACAATCTGATCAGCGCTGTGTGTATGGTAATAGGTGAAATCAGCATTGAGTCGACTGTGGAACAACCGGGCTTCGAAACCAAATTCTCTGGAAGTGTTCATTTCCGGTCTAAGGTGCCTATTAGGTCCGGTATATCCATACTTGAATCCGCCTCCGGTGAGTCCGGTAGCTTCCAGCTCAGGATCGATTTCCAGGGGCCCGGCATCCTTTCCCACTTGAGCCACGCTTCCCCTCAATTTCAAATAATCCACAAAGTCAACGGTCTTAAAGAAGTCAAGATCACTAACAATGAGAGAACCTTCTATGGCGGGATAGAAATATCGGTTGTTGTTAACCGGCAAGGTAGAAGACCAGTCATTTCTGCCCCGCAGTGTGATGAAGGCTAAGTTATTATACCCAAATTCAAACTGGCCCGAAATCGCTTGTACCCGGCGTTTGGTGTTTCTCTGAGCAGATACAATAGTAAGCGGGTCTACATTGTTAATTGATTGAAAATCGGCTATGGTAAACTTGGTCCCATTAGTAGTCAGCCTGGTAATACCATTTTCAAGTTGATGGTATCCTATCTGCGCCGAAAAGGTCAGCTTATCATTAAAAAACTTGTTGTCGTATCCTGCAATAATATTGAGAGTAGGGTCAGAAAAATTAGCATGGGTAAGATAATAACTTCCCTGCCCGGCATTATTATAGGCATAATAGGGATGCAGAGAAGACTCAAAAGTTTGCATACCAACATCCCATCCAACCTGGCCACGAATAAACATGTTTTTTATCGGGGTAAATGTGGCGGCTACATTAGCTATAAACCGATCGGTTTTGTCAAAATTCTTATCTTTATAAAGACCGAACAATGGATTGAGACGGTCATGATCAATGTAATAATCCGGGTACTTCATATGGATACCGTCTTCAGCCATATACTTTGACATATCATCCACAATGGGCCACAACATGGCCAGATACAGGGGACCATCCGTACCTCGTAAAGCCTTGTTGTTTTTTGTCTTAGAATACTGCATCGAACTTTCCACTTTCAACCAGTCACTCACATCCGCTTTTCCTGCCACGCTTATATTAGTGCGATCATACCCTGTAGTTTTAATCACGCCCGACTGATTAAGCTGGGAAAAACCAACCCGAATGGTAGCGCGTTCCGATCCTCCGTCTACGGATACATTATTGGTAGTTGAAAAGCCGGTCTGGAGAATTTTCTCAATATTATCATATAGTTTCATACCTTCCGGGTACAAGCCTCCATAGCTGGCGGTATTGTAATAGTTGGTGGTTCCGTAGGCGCCATTTGAATATTTGGTTTGAATATCCGGAATACCGTAAGAATGATCCCAGCGGAAGGAATTACTATAAGTGACTCTGCCTTTACCGGGCTGGCCTTTTTTAGTTGTAATGACAATAGCCCCGTTTGAGGCATCTGATCCATACAATGCGGCTGCAGCCGCGCCTTTCAAAACTGTAACCGATTCAATATCTTGCGGATTGATGTCGCTGCCTCGTGAGGCATAATCCAAATTACGTACAGATAATCGCTCCGTACCTCCGGTAAAAATATCCAGAGGATCAAAGGTTGAGTTGTTCATGGGGATACCGTCAATCACAAACAAGGGCTGATTATTCCCTGAAATGGAAGTGAGGTTTCGGAGCACAACTGTATTGGAGGCACCGGGAGCGCCATTGGTAGTCGTTATATTCATACCAGCTACGCGTCCCTGAAGCGCGTTAACCCAGTTTTCTCTGCCGGACTCCGAGATATCGCTTCCTTTAATGGTCTGCGCCTCCGATCCCATACTTCTCTCTATCCTCTTCATTCCAAATTCGGCTGTCACAGCTACCTCACCCAGCATGGCAACATCCTCTTTCATAGTCACTTTAACCTTCGGCTTTACGGCAATCTCAGTTGTTTTCAGTCCCAAATATGAAATAACCAGGGTGTTGTGCCCGGCGGGAACCGTAAGTTCAAAGTCTCCGTTTGTACCGGTCATGGTACCTCTACTTTCAAGCCCCTTTACGACAACAGAAGCATTAACTACCGGTTCTCCTTTACTGTCAATGACATCTCCTCTTACAAGAGTCTGCCCATAAGTAATTCCTGTTATTACACTAAACAAGAAAACTAGGAAGAGTACTTTTCTATTCATAAACGGTTAAATATTTAGTTTTTATTAAAAAGTATTTTTTATCGCATCAAAATTATTGTTCTCTCAAATCAACGTTAATTAATGTTAACATTTTTGATTTATTAAGCGTTTCCCCGCATTGTATCTTATTATCATTATAAAACCTGCAAATTATTGTTCTAACTATGCATTTTTATCTTAAAAATGATGGTAAAAATATGCATAAAAACGAACTTTCCAAATTTTTTAACAAAAAAATTATTATTTTTGAACAATTTTTATTCGAACCTACCTTAAAAACAGCATAATCATGCATTTATATATTTTATTAGAATATTTTTAACAACCCTATGAATAAATTACTTTATGCTAAAAGAAGAGCGTCAATCCTTGATCATGAGAGAAATCAACCTGCACAACAAGGTTTTATCCACAGATTTAAGCCAGGAACTTCGCGTCTCCGAAGATACGATCCGCAGGGACCTGAAGGAACTCGCAAATTCCGGCAAAATCCTGAAAGTACACGGAGGCGCTATCGGTAAAGCTTTTCACTACCCTTCCCATTTAAACAGTGAAATATACGCACAGGAAGCCAAGCAAATTATTGCCGAAAAAGCTATTTCCCTTCTGGAAAACGGGATGGTCATACTTACCGGCGGCGGCACCACCATGATAGAAATGGCCAAAAAAATTCCTGAAAGCCTTCATGCCACTTTCTTTACGATCAGCCCCCTGGTGGGACTCACCCTCGCTAATCACGCTAATTTAAAGGTATTTGGAATTGGCGGTGAGCTTTCCAAAAACTCAAACGTTCATATCGGGCCCAGCGTAATCAACCAGTTGAGCGATCTGAAAATGGACCTTTGCCTGCTGGGCGCCAATGCTCTTTCCATTCGCGAGGGGATGACGGATTCAGACTGGTCGGTAGTACAGGTCAAGCGGGCAATGATCCATTCCTGTGAAAAGCTGGCTATCCTCAGTATCGCGGAAAAATTGAATTCCGCACAAAGAATGAAGGTTTGTGACTTAAATTTGATCAGCTATCTGATTACGGAATTGAGTGTGGACAGCCCTGTTTTGTCTGATTTCCGCAGGTCCGGTCTGAAATTATTATAGTTTATTGTGTCCGGTTTCATTGGACGAGTCACTTTCATAGATTATCTTTGCAGCCCGAATTTGAGAACATTAATAACGGAGAGTTGGCAGAGTGGTCGATTGCGTCGGTCTTGAAAACCGAAGACTGTCACAGGTCCGGGGGTTCGAATCCCTCACTCTCCGCATAATGGGAATTGACCGCTTTTTTGGACACCCTATATTATTCTAACT
>CAYRBD010000125.1:3705-7885 GCA_964422465.1 uncultured Chitinophagaceae bacterium | reverse complement strand
ATGGTTGAATGGTTGAATGGTTGAATGGTTGAATGGTTGAATGGTTGAATGGTTGAGACACACGGCCGTGTGTCTCTATCGTTTACGCGCTATCCTCCGATAGCGTTTTATCTTTTTATATACCGCCTCTGCCAAATGATATGCACCCGTTTTATCAGGATGGACGCCATCAAAGAATTCTTTACCATAGGGTTTTAATGCCCTATTCAAATTCAGAATATGAACCTTTTCTTTCCGGGCAATTTTACGTATGATCGGTATTTCAACTTTTATAATGCTGTCTCTGATCTGATATTTATTTTTGTGGAAAACCGGCACAGGGAGAGCCGCCCATATCTGAGGATGTGAAGGCAAATTTTTAAATGTTTCCAGTAAATCTTTATAATCAGAGGCGAATTCATTTCCATATTTCCAATTCCAGGGTTTGGTATCATTGGTACCCAGCATCAATACGATGACATCCGGATTCCATTTTTGCACCTCCTGAAAAGCCTTTTCCTCCCAGTAAGGATAATCCCCTTTTTTTAATAAGGTGCGCCCACTTACTCCAAAATTTCTAACCTCAAACTTAGCCCCCATCATGCGTTGAAGCTGAGCAGGATAACTTAAGCTGTCCCGATTCTTTATACCAAAACCATAGGTAATGCTGTTGCCAACACAAGCCACTTTAATTTGTCCCTTTTGTATCTGTCCCTGGGCTAAGGCAGGGATCACACCTTCTGTTAATAACAGAATAAGAATGAAAAAAAAATAACGCCGTTTCATTTGTAACTTATTTATAATTCTAATTTACTGACAAATCACCATTGCCCTTATACCTCCCTGGAAAGATCATTCAGCATTTTCTTGGCCTGGTTTAAATCCTCATTCCATGAAGCATGCTTCTGTACATTATTTAACTTTTCAATTGCCTCATTAAAATCTTTAAGTGCCTGCGTCTTTCCTTCTTCCTTTAATTTTTCTCTGACTATCCGGGCTTTCACATAATCCTGAATTCCCTCTAACATTCTTTCATACCGTATAGAACTCCTTCCTCCCGGATAAACCATATAGGTATCCCCGGCCGGCCATGTCCTGAAACGAGAATCTTTCAAAGGGCCTTTTACCCAGGAATTAAAAGACCATCTCAAAAAGCCATCAAATCCGGAAGCCAAAGTGTACCAACCAAGATAAGCAGCTTCAGCAGGATCAGAAAAAGTGAGGGTATTAGGAAATGAATTGCCACAATAAATATAGAACGTTGTGATCAGTCCTCTTTTCCGCCGGTCTATCAAATCTGCTTTATCAAAAGGATGAATGACAGAGATGCTGATATCATCGCTGTTGGGATATTTTTTATACGTCTTATGATTATCCGCAAAAGCTACTCCCAACCCTGGAGCCACCTTTTTAATAATCTTAAAGGCAATATCTAAAGACTTGGGATCCCGTTCATCCATCGCAATATTGGTTATTTTTAACCATCCTTTTTCTTTAAGATGCATCGAAAAATCCTTCAAAAAGGGTCTCCACATCGAATCAAAAACAGGCGTACCCGGGTCTGCTTTTACATCTACGAATTTTCCCGTTGCTGCATCCTTATAATGCAATTCATTGTTCCAGGGGATAATGGAATAACAATTAATTTCATCTTTAACTCCCAAGGCCATCATAAATTCTACCCATCTGTCAAAAACGGTATAATCATAACTCCAATCTCCCTTTTTTCCCTTTGTCCATATAATCATATCGGCATACGGATCATAGGTTTGTACATTCCACGGATCTTTATTCAAAGTAGCGGTAATTACTTTTTGACCAGCATCAGCCAGCAATTTCATTACCGGTTTCATTGCTTCAAAATGTTCATCACTCCATAACTTTACGTTTTCCATCCTGGCCACTGCCGAAGGATGTTGCCACAAGTCCAGATGAAACTTCCATTCCGATGCCGGAGGTAAAACCTGATTAATAACCTCTAACTGCAATTCCAGTTTCTGCGCCTCCGCGTCATTGCCTGAAACAGTAACCGTAGTATGATATTTCCCTTCATGTGCATCATCCGGTATCCGTACTGTAAGCCACACCGGCCTTACTTTCTTAGCCCCAAGATCCATACAGGAAATATTATCCAGTGCATCAGCCGAAAGAGAAGAATCAAAATCCTCAGGTTTTCTTACACCGCAACCACCGGCAAACTCATCGGTCATTACATATCGTACAAATCTGGCCTCCGCAATATCTGCCGGGAGCTCACTTTCCTCACCCTGAAAATCCGAAAAGGTCACTTTTACGGAAGACAGGGAATCAACGGTCCATAACAATAACTGAGCCGATACAGTCTCCCCTTTCCAGCCCTGTACTTTTTGATCTGCCCGAAGCGATATCTCAGGTTTTAAAGACTTTGGGTACCTTTTATCTATGGATACAAATGAGGCATGCAATCCTTCCGGCACCCCGGACCAATCAGACAGGGTATCACTTGTCGGATCAGGTAACTCGCTATAAGTCTGGCAGGTAGCGTTTTTAGCAGCCTCCTGACAAGAGAGATTAGTGAATACCAAACTAAAAGAAAGCAATAAAAGAGCTAAAGTGTTTTTTAAATGCATTTTAATTATTTTTTAGGGTAAATGAGGCTGTCCTCTTTCTCGGTCGCAAGATAACATATTATGGATAACCGACTACCCTTTCAACCTATCCCTCACTTTTTTCCATTTTTTATACCAAATTTTATACTGGTCTTTACTGAGGGGTTCTACCTTCTCTATCGTGGTATCCAGTTGTCCTTTATTATTCAAATAATCGCTACACACTACTGCCGCACCTGAAACGGAAGCCTGCTGATAGCCCGATCTGAAAAGCAAGTTCTTCCCCGTCAGGCCTGCGACATATTCCCGTAAATGTCTGCTTTGAAAACCACCTCCACAACCCCACAAAAAATTCTTCTCTGAGGAATGTATATCCAACAGGCAATCTAAATTTTCCTTTATACTACATGCAATATCCCAAAGCGTGGCAAATGCAAAATCTGCCCGCGATAAGTTTGTCATCATCGGCACCTCAAATAAGAAACCGCCCCTGGTAATTGTCTCTTTATCATTAGCAATTAATGAACCCAAATGCGCAAAACAATGGGGGGCATCTAATTGATCTATTTCCTCTTCGATAACGGAATAGGAATCTTTAGGGTAAAAAATAGATTTCACCTGTTGAAAATTCAGGCCGGTCACGCCACAGTTTGTTTCTAATATATATTGTTTTTTATCCAAATGGCTGTTTGTCCAGGAACGCTGTTTTTTATCTAAAATATATTCTGAAGTAACTTCAACAACAGGAGTTGTTGTTCCCGAAACCAACACAATATCTCCCGGCTCCGGACGTGTGCTTTTAATAGCCAATTGCGTATCTGCTCCCCCTACAAAAACAGGAGTATCCGGATCTAAACCAAACTCCTTAACATAATCTTCTTTCACTTTTCCCAACAGGGTACCGGAATAATATAAAGGAGGAAGGACGTCTTTGCTCAAATCAAAAACAGCCAATAACGTATCAGACCAGCATTTATTTTTCACATCATATAATATGGTTTCGGAGGCCTGCGCATGCTCATACCCTTTCACTCCACATAATTGATACTGTGCCCAGTCACTAATACTCAACATGCAATCTATCTGTTTCCACTCATCAGGATATTTTTCCCTGTAAGCTACCAGTTTAAGAGCCGAAAAAAGAGAGGTAGGATAACGCCCCGTAAGATGATATACCAAATATTTATCCTCAATGCTGTCTTCCATAAACCTTCCTCTGTGATCATGATTAGGAAAACCAATTACAGACTTTCCGCCCCTGTCCAATAAGACAATTCCCTCCCGCTGGCTGCTTGCCGTAACAGCTACTATATATGCCTCTTTATTCTCTGACAGTCCTGTCCTAATAAGCTTCTTTATCTGCTGCCATAAAAAATCAGGCTCAAAGAAAAGAGCCTCTTTATACTTATCGTCTTTTTTATAAATAACGTTATCTCTTCCTACCCATAGCAATTGCCCGTTCGTCTTCACAAGTGCCACCCGGACATTCCCGGTTCCTATGTCAATGATTAAGTACGTATCCATATTGAATGGTTCTATGGTTGAATGGTTCTATGGTTAAATGGTTAAATGGTTCTATGGTTGTTCAATATCTTCAATGTTTCAGAGTAGTT
>CAYRBD010000125.1:1295-3605 GCA_964422465.1 uncultured Chitinophagaceae bacterium | reverse complement strand
CCAGAGGCAGAACAGACAGCATATAGGTCATTTTAAATTGAGATTCTGGAATTTGTTTTTGTTTGTCAATTGCCAACTGCAAATCGCTAACTGCGAATTGCGAGTTGGCAACTGCTTCTGCCGCTGCCGCTGTTCCTTACCGCACCAATCTAAACGCTTCCTTATCACTTCCTACCCATTTATATTTATATACCGTAGTTTCCTGCTGTCCATTTTGAGTTTTCTTATTATGAGAAATATAGAACGATCCATTTCCTAAAGGGAATAATCCTGTAGATCCCCATTTGAAATACCATCCCCGTATGCCGGTATTTTCATCTTTTAATCCGGCTTGTAATAAAGACAGGGTTTCTACTTTTATTCCTTTATTATCAGAAATAATTGTTGTTCTCTTCGGTTTTTTATGACCATCAATCACAAAGAGGTTATAATTGGGATACTCCGGTTTTGAACCTTTATATACTGCAGCAAAGAAATTTCCTGTAGAGGGATCATATTCTAAGTTTTGAATACCCCAGTTTGTATTTCCCGTCTTGACAAAGTACTTTGCCATAGGTTTCTTCGGACCGGAATGGTGTAAATTATCCTGTGTTAACCTCTGGCCTAATTTATCCCAATTTTTCATATCATATTTTAAAATGACCTGGTAATTATTGTCATTCCTGGTTGTATCTCCATAAATACCATAGGCAACATAAAAATATTCCTTTTTCTTATTTTTCTTTCCAAAGGCAGGAGCTATAGTCGTTCCATCAATACCCGAGCAACCAAACCGATGTTGAACCACCCGGTTTCCCAATTTAACTTTTGCCTTATAATCATCAACTACTTCTTTCAGATAGACCGTTTTCAGCACATCTCCCTTGGCTGCATCCATGTGCCTGTTCGTAATTTTTGATCCGTCAAATATGGCGATATAAAAATTGATGTTCCCACTATTTTTTACTCCCAATTTATTACTAATTCCCTGTCCGATGGCATCATCCTTATATTCCAATGAACCATATATTTTATTTGTTTCCGGATCAAAGGTCAGGTCTCCAAGATGGCCGATCAGGCCGGTTACACTACCTACTACTTTTCCCGTACCAATGTCCATTTTTAACAACTCATCTGTAAAAGAGAAATAGATATATCCATTCTTTTGATCTACGGCCATCCCCTGCACATGAAAATCTCCCTGCTCTCCGGAATAAAATGAATCCGGCAGACTTTCAGGGGTATATTTCTGCGCATAACTACCAAAGACCGTTGAAAATAAAATAACAAAAAATAAAAAGAGCCTTTTCATTACAAGATTTTTTTCAAACTATTTAGATTCTTCACAAAGCAATGATTCTCTTCCTGCTTCACAAACCAATTTAAAAGATTTTCATTCATAATTTTTGCATGATGATCCTCAACCTCATGGGTAGCGCCCGCAATATGCGGAGTAGCTAAAACCTGAGGGAGATGAATGAGTTTATAATCTAATTCATCCGGAGGTTCATTATCAAACACATCCAGAACTGCTCCTTTTATTTTTTTAGTTTCCAATATCTCCAATAAATCTTCCCTATTCACGACCATTGCCCGGGAAGTATTTACAAAAATAGCCTCCTTCTTCATTTTAGAAAATAGGGAGTGGTCGATCATGCCTTCAGTCTCTCTATTTGCAGGCAGATGGATAGAAACAACATCGCTCAACGAAAATACCTCTTCTAAAGACACTTTTTTATATTCTTCATCATATTCTTTTATATAAGGATCAAAAAATAAAATTTTGCAAGGGAAATCCTTCACTAATTTGGCGATAAGCTGCCCAATGGCGCCGAAACCAACCAGTCCGATTGTTTTATAAGCCAATTCATTTCCCTTAAACTGCAAATAGGAATCATGCGCTCCTGCTTTCCATGATTCACTCTCCAGCCAGTCAATGGCTGGTAAAGTATTACGCATCAAGGTAATCACATTCGCCAGAAACATCTCCGCTACTGCCTGGGCATTCCGGGCTGGGGTATAAAACACCGGGATATGATGCGCAGAAGCAGCTTCTATAGCCACGTTGGAAGGGGTGCCTCGGCATACCCCTATAAATTTCAAGTCAGCGTAAGCTTCTATTACCTCTTTCGTCACCTTATCGTGTTCGGTAATATAAGCCTCCGCATTACTTTCTCTCAATAACTCTATTACTTCATCGGCATTAAAAGCCCGACCATGCGCTTTCCAGGGTTTATAAACAATATGTCCGAAAACACCTTCCAGAATTCCTCTCTCTTTATCATTATAGGGTGCTGTTATTAAAATATTCATTTATTGAATGGTTGAATG
>CAYRBD010000125.1:0-1195 GCA_964422465.1 uncultured Chitinophagaceae bacterium | reverse complement strand
TATTGACTTATGACTATTGACCACTAACTACCCTCCCTTCTTTTTCCTTCACATGATGCGCTGTCTTTGCATTGTCAGGTAGCGTAATAAACTTGGTTAAAAAGGCACTAATCAAATACAAAACAGCTAATATCCAGATGATACCTGCATTACCCACAAGTCCAATAAATAATCCCACAATAGCAGGGCCGACAAAAACGGGTAGTCCTGCTCCCAGATTAAGAATGGCCATTGCCGCTCCTTTGTCTTTTTTAACCAAAGAGGGTACTAATGCAGACAAAGGAACATATCCGGCCAATAAGGCGCCCCACAAGATTCCCGGCAACAAGATAAGCCAGAAATTATCACCTACCACCTGAGGAGCGTAGTAAAACAATAAAGTACTGATCGCACATCCTACGCCTCCAAACCACATTACCGTATTGCGCCAGCCTACCCTATCTCCAACGAATCCGAAGATCAAATTAAAAATTATATTACTGGTAAAAATCGTTCCCCATATCTGCAGCCACTGCGTTGTATCCAGGCCATAATCAGCCATATAAATGGGCAGGAATACCGGGAACGCAAATTGTGCGGTCGTATTGATAATTCTTACAATTCCACCTAAAAACACCTTGGGTTCTTCCTTCACAATAGTCAGTCCTTTCACCAATTCATTGGCCTTAGCTTTAAAACTACCTTTCTCCACATGAAATTTGTCTTTATTCAATAACAAAGCAAAGAAAGCTCCAATCAACACCCAGATCAAGGCACTCCAAAGGGTGTCTATATATCCCAGGTGTTTAATGGCCCAACTCGAATAATAAGGCCCCAACACATTCAGCCCTCCTGTGAAAACAAACCAGAACCATCCGACAGCCGCCCCCAAACGCTTTTGTGAACTCCTATAGGTTATCCATACCAAGAAAGAATATGCAAATAGCGGATAGCCAAACCCTCTTAAAGCATAGGTAAAGAGCATCGTACCATAATGCAAGTGAGGGATTCCATATCCTATAAAACCCATACTGCCGAGCAGGTAAAGAATAAGGCCAAGAAACATCGTCTTCTTAATCCCAAATCCTTCGGATAACACCCCTGAAAACCAGGAAGAAATGGCGATAGTAATCCCATAGACTGTAAATAAGGTTGCCGACTGTTGGATACTGAGCCCATGTTCCACCAGATAAGGGCTTAACCACCCCTGCTCCAG
>CAYRBD010000124.1:1240-8000 GCA_964422465.1 uncultured Chitinophagaceae bacterium | reverse complement strand
TAAATAAAACGCCGATCCTATTTCAACTTTTTTAAAGGAGGAAACCATTTTTCAGCATTTTTATAATATAGCTTATCAACTACCTCTTTAGGAAGTTTTAATCCTTTGAAAGGTTTATTAAAGGAAGAGGAATGCATGGTAGATCCGGTGCAGAAGAATTTCCAGTTTTTTAGCCAGGCTTCATGAACAAATTTTTCAAATTCTTTGGGGTCTTCGGATCCGCCAGAAATCCGGTCAGTACCATAAAGAATCCTGTCCTGGTATTTGATAAAAAAGTCATGTACTTTTTGCCAGTTTTTCATGGCCTGATATTCCAAATGACCGATCCGGGCGGCCACATCTACCGCCATGTTCGGAAAGCGATCCAACCGTTTTGCCAGTTCATCTGTACTCCATTCAAGGCTGCCAAGATGCGCCCCTACAAATCGGAGGTCAGGATGTTTGGCCAGCATGTGGTCTCTGGCATCTATTTGCTCTTCGTAAGAGGGATACTCGGGATGTAAATACATGTAAAATTCGGGATGTCTGCTATAATATTTTTTGTCTGAGTTCATGGTCATTTCATCCATAGGCAACCAGCAGTCTTTTGGTTCACCATTATGACCAATAACTGTAATCTTATTTTTAGCAATAAAATCGAATATTGGATCAAATCTCGGGTTGTCAATCATCACAAAGTTGCCTGATTTATCTTTTAATTTCATACCGATATTCTTATATACTTTGACTGCTAAAGCTCCTTCCCCGAACGAATGTTTCAAACTTGTGATAGCCTCCTCCTGCCAGTCGTTGCTATTCCAGTCTTTAACGGAAAAGGTAGTAGCAAAAGCTACCAGCTGTGGAAAATCTTTCATGTGCTGGATGGCATCTCTTTGCTGTGCCTTAATTCCGGGAGGTTCATCAACGACAATCGTCAGAAGGCGAAAATTGTCCAGTCGCGCCTGATGGACCAGAGAAGTATCCGTAGTACGAATATGAACATGAGCGTCAATCTTTCTGACTCGTTTGAAATCCGTCATGGAGTAAAACCGTCCCTGGCCTAATAAACAAGCCGGTATTTCTGTAAAGATGAAAAGCAGGACAAGAAAGCTGAATCGCTTGGTTGGCATTTATTATACTTTAAAAAAGATTTTCTTCTTATAAAGCCAGTAACATGCATACCATTCACAGGCAAAGATGGAAAAGGCACAAAGAATCAATATGAAATTATGAGGCAATCCGATTGGGAAGAAAACGCCATGGACGACCGTATTCACGTAGTCACGGAACCAGTCTTTGACTACTATTTCGAAAAACAGGTAAATGAATATAGAGTTCATCCCTACAATGACGAAGAATTTCAGAAACCGCTTATGCCCTAAAATATCAATCCAGTAATATAGAAAGGCCAGGGCAAGCAAGCACCATCCCCCTGTAACGAGCGTAAAGGAAGAGGTGGCAATGCGTTTGATAATGGGAGTGATACCGATAATATCCAGACTGTAACCTGCCACCATTAATATCAGACCGAAAATAACAATGTTTCCGATGCGTCCTTTGTAACCGGTCTTTTTTAATAACCACTTGCCTGCTATTGCCCCCCAAATGGTGTGCGCTGCCGTGGGGATACAATTAATAGCTACCCATCCTCCCGAATTTATTTTATTCATCAATATCAGGTCGATATAGTTTCCAAAATTATGTTGATCAACAAAAGGCTGGTTAAACCCGGGGATGTTTGTCAGTCTGTAGAGGCATTCGGCCAGGACCAACAGGCCGATGCTGAACAAAATCTGGTAGCTCGTTTTCCACCGGAAGATGAGGAAGGCTAGCAGCATGGTAAAAGAGAGCTGCGTAAGTACATCCCACAACTCAAAAGAAAGCGGTGGAAAATTTTGATGGTCCACTGACACCGCGTAATCCAGTACCCCCCAAAAGAACAACCACCAACTCCGTCTCAAAGCATGTTTTGCCTGTTGTTTCCAGCTCCGGCCTTTAGCGGTTTGTTTTGTTAACGAAAAAGCCATAGCGGTACCTGCTATAAACATAAAAGCAGGTTGTATCAGATCCCAGAAGTGTAGCCCGTGCCATGGATGATGGGTAAATTGGAGGGCTATTGAATGAATTAGCGATTCCGGTCCCGACATGTTTAAGATATAGCTGTAGAGTCTTGTGCTTTCAACCATCAGCAATACCATGACCAAACCACGATAAAAGTCCAGAGAGGCCAGTCTTTGACCCTTGCTGATTGTTTTTCCCAATTTTGTGTCTGCAAGTGTCTTTTCAGATAGCCCAATGGTCGCTTCCGGCGCTTCTTCTGATCCCATTTGAGTTGGTGAGGGCATGAGTATTTGGATTTTGATCAAACAAAACTATTAAAATACGGGATTTCCTTTATTCTTTTTTATTAACACTTTATTCTATTATTTTGATATAGGTTTTATGACAAGGGAAAGAAAAGGCTATTTATTTATCAATATAGTGGAAAGGCTGACAAAAACAGCTGCTTATCTTTGTTTAGTAATCTTTCTAAAGAGTACGGATTCATGAAAGTAGGTATAATATTATTCTTAATTATTGAATTTGCAGGAGGAATACAGGCTCAGCAGATGCATCCTTCTTTATATCATAAGGGCCATAAAATGGTAGTAATTGCTCATCGCGGCAATCACGTGGATGTTCCTGAAAATACGCTTGCGGCTTACCAGGCTGCCATTGATTGTGGTGCAGATTATGTGGAAGTTGACCTCCGTACCACTAAGGATGGCTATTTAGTTGTCATGCATAATTCCACTGTAGATAAACAGACGGATGGGAGTGGAGCTGTTAGGGATTTAGATTATGAAGACATAAAAAGGTTAAAAATACACCCTATAAGAAAAGGTGATCACAAGGTCTATCACATACCGGATTTCAAGTCCGTACTTCAGGTTTGTAGGGGCAAGATTAATATTTATCTGGATTTTAAAGAAGCTAACGTGATGCAAACCTACCAGTCGATAAAAGAGATGAATATGCAGAATCACGTAGCAGTATATTTGAATAAAAAACAGCAATACGGTGAATGGAAGAAGGTGATACCAAACATGCCATTGATTGCAAGTCTTCCGCCAAACATGAATTTGAGACAATTGGACAGCATACTCCAAAGGTATAAGATAGATATTGTAGATAATATTTACGATCGCGAGAAGATCAGATTCCTGCATAAGAAAGATATTATGGCGTGGTTGGATGTTGAGGGAGCAGCAGAAGATTCAGTTAGGTGGTCAAAGGTATTATCTCTTGACCCGGATGGACTACAGACAGATCACCCGGAGAAGTTAATCCGTTTTTTAGAAAAAAGAGGAGAGAGATAAAACAGAAAATTGACGATAGAAGATGAAAAAATTAACCGCTATAACATTGTTGTTTCTTTGTTTCATACAGGGATTATTCGCCCAAACAACTGATGATGTTATAAAAAGCGGCCTGGTCTTTCCGTTACAAAGCCAGCATGTACATTCGGGAAGTTTAGTATATCTGCCCAATGGGGATTTGTTGATCGCCTGGTTCCAGGGAAGTGGAGAACGTAACGCCGATGATGTAAAAATAATGGGGGCCCGGCTCAAAAAAGGAGACCAGAAATGGAGCGCCCCTTTCCTGATGGCAGATACCTACAGCCTTCCGGATTGCAACCCGGTTTTGTTCCTTAATCATAAAAAGAAGTTGTTCCTCGTTTGGATCGCTGTGCAGGCCAATCGTTGGGAGTATTCCATTATTAAATACCGCACTTCCGAAGATTATATAAGTAGCGGGCCTCCCAAATGGAAGTGGCAGGGGAATATTCTTCTGAAACCGGATAACGATTTTGCTGAAGAAGTAGCATCTAAATTTAAAGAATTGCCTCCCAATACTTCTGGCTGGTCTGCTTTTGCTCCCCGTTATGATAAGATGATCATTGCTGCAGCCCGCGATGAAGGAAAGCGTAGCCTGGGATGGCAAACAAGGATTCATCCCTTATTGTTATCCGGAAATAAAATTTTGCTTCCTCTATATTCTGATGGGTTTAATTTTTCTTTAGTAGCCATTTCTGATGATGATGGTTTGACCTGGCATCCTGGTCTGCCCATAGTTGGACGCGGAAATGTACAACCCTCTTTAATCCAAAAAAAAGATGGCGCTATTGTGGCCTATATGAGAGATAACGGAAATGAACCGGCCAGGGTGCAATTGAGTACTTCTACAGACCAGGGAAAAAGTTGGACTGCTGCACAAAAGACGAACATCCCCAATACCGCAAGTGTAAAAGTTTTAAAATTGAAAAATGGGGATTGGGTTCTCTTGGGTAATGATGAAGATGATGGTCGATACAGGTTGAGTTTATATCTGTCAAAAGACGAAGGCCAAACCTGGGAAAGAAAACTTCTTCTTGAAGATGATAAAACAAAGAAGGGGCGATTCTCTTATCCTTCACTGATTCAATCCCCGGATGGATTATTACATATTTCTTATTCTTACGTACCTAAAGAACATAAGGAAGCCATAAAATATATTGTTTTAGATCCACACCATATTGTTAATACCTCTAAATAAAAAGATTAACGTTTAAAATGAAATCTATTCTTATCTTCTTGTGCTCTTTTTCTTTTTTACCGGGTGTTTTCGCACAGGGCCCGGATGCATCTTTTATCCAACCCGTTTCCGTAAAATATAGTTTATCCGAAAAATTGGAGGGAAGTACACTTAAAAAGGTGGTTGTAGATTATAACCACAGGATTTATGTCCTTACGAGTAAAGGCTTGGGGAGGGTACAGGGGAGCCATATTATAAAAGATTTGCTTTATCGTCCATTGGCGAACAAGATTCCGGTAGATATTACCACCCAGGAAGGTACAGGAGACCTCTATTATTTATATAACGATCATTTCCTGTCCAATACGGATGCAGGCAAGCCTTATGGAAATCTGCCGGCAGGCAAATTTGAAAAGATAGCAGTTAGTGCGGATTCAAGTATATTGTTGTCTGGTAAAGGAGCTATTAGCCTTTTTAAAAAGGGTACATTGTATCCGGTCCATTCGCCTGCTATATCTGCTCTTGAAATAAAATCTTATAAAAACATATTTTATGTACTCTATCCCGATGGTGTTTATCGCCTAACAGGAGATCAGTTGATAATAATAAGCAAAGGCGCCGGGTTAAAAACATTTGCGTGTAAAGAGGATAAGATTATATTAGGAACAAAAGAAGGATATTATGCAATAAACAGATCAACGGGCGATACTGTTATTTCTCTGCAAACAAAAATTCCTATCCCCAATATTAATAAATTAGTAGTTTCTGATGGCCAACTGTGGGCAGGCACAGGCAAGGGCGCTTTTATGAAAAAAGATAATGGTAAATATAGTTATTATGCTTCTAAGCGCTGGCTCAACCAGGATAGCGTTATTGGAATGGCTTCAGACCCCGATGGGAACATGTATTTCCTGACTCCAACCGGCTTAAATGAAATCCGGTTCGACAAAATGACTTATCTGGAGAAGGCGCAGTATTTCCAACGTGAGATCAGGAAGCGGCATATCCGATATGGTTTTTTGGCCTCTAATATTATGAAGATACCGGGTGATCTTTCTACATCGGAAATGGCAGATACAGATAATGATGGTTTATGGACTTCTTTCTATCTGGGCAGCCAGGCTTTCCGTTATGCGGTTACCAAAGACTCCCTTGCCAGAAGATATTGCTGGGAAGCATTTGCTGCTTATGAAAGATTGATCTCTATTTCATCTGTTAAAAATTTTCCGGCGAGAACCTTTGAACGTACCGGTTATAATGCCAGCGATGCTTCCGGAGAAGCCTGGAGGCCTTCGCCCGATTCAGGCTGGATATGGAAAGGCACCACCAGCAGTGATGAGTTTGTGGGTTATATTTTTGTTGCAGCGCTGATGAATAAATTCGTAGCTCAAACAGATGCAGAAAAGGCTCGCGTAGCCAGTTTTATAGACCGGATACTTACTCACATAATTAAACATAATTATAATTTTGTTGATGTGGATGGCAAACCGACTCTCTGGGGAAGATGGAATCCTGATTACATCAACTGGTATGCAAAAACAATTAGTGACCGGAAGTTGGGAAGTACGGATATTATTGCCGGACTGGAATTGGGTTATGCTTTAACCGGAAAAGAATTGTATAAAAAGGAGGCCTTGCGTCTTATGCATCAAGAAGGTTATTTGGATAACATTATGATCAGCCCCTTTAATATAAAGCCTACTCCCGGTTATATCTATAAAGGCCATAATATGGGAGAAGGAAGCTGGAACCACTCTGATGATGAAATGGAATTTTTAAGCTTTTGGGTGTTGTATCATTATGCACTTAATGACAATCTAAAACAGAAATTTGCCGAAGCTATAAAAGCTTACTGGAAGATAGAACGACCGGAGAAAAACCCGGCCTGGAACCTGATTACCTTAGGTACAGAGGGTTCCTTTGATAAAGAAGCAACGCTTTGGTATCTTAGAGAATTTCCATTGGACCGGATCAGATGGACTATTAAAAATTCGATCCGCAAAGATTTAATATTTTTAAAACCTAATTTTAGAAACCAAACGACTAATGAAGTTATATCACCTGCCGAAAGACCCGCACATCGCTTCAATGCCAATGAATTTGAATTAGATGGCGGTAATGGTGGAAGGTCAGAATTAACCGGAGCCGAGTATTTACTGCCTTATTGGATGGCAAGGTATCTGAAAGTGATTGAGTAGAGGCGTGTTGGCAGCGATGCCCCGAGCAA
>CAYRBD010000124.1:0-1140 GCA_964422465.1 uncultured Chitinophagaceae bacterium | reverse complement strand
GAAGCACCATCCGTTGGATCCCGAAAGGGAAAGGGAGTTGCTATTTCAAAAAGATTGTATTCTTTAGATGCCTTGCGGGGGCTTGATATGTTAATGATTATTGGATTAGATTCTTTTTTTCACAAGCTTTCAGATGCTACGCAATCTCCTTTTTGGGAAGTAATTTCTAATCAGTTTACGCATCCTTCCTGGAATGGGTTTCATCTTTATGATCTGATTTTTCCCTTGTTTTTGTTTATCGCGGGAGTGGCTACGCCCTTTTCAATATCGAGCCGCCTGAGAAAGGGAAAGACTAAGGAGCAGGTACTGCTTCATGTGGTTAAAAGAGGATTGATTTTAGTGTTATTAGGCATTATATACAACAATGGACTTCAGATACAACCTGTTTCAGAAATTCGATTTGCCAGTGTATTGGGACGTATTGGTCTGGCCTATATGTTTGCCAATATTATTTACCTGTACACCAACCGTCGCGGTCAGATCGTATCGCTTTGTGTATTGCTAATTGGCTATTGGCTGTTGTTAAGGTTCACATCTGCTCCCGGGTTTCCCAGGGGAGATTTGACCATGCAGGGCAACTTTGCCTCTTATGTAGATCGGCTTTTCCTGCCGGGAAGGCTTTATGAAAAGATTCATGATCCGGAAGGACTCATGTCAACAATTCCTGCTATTGGAACGGGACTTTTAGGAATTCTTACCGGAACCTTTTTAAGAGCAAAAAAATATTCTCAGATGCATAAAGTAATAGGTATGGCTGTAGCAGGGGTGGTAGCATTAATTCTTGCCCAGATATGGAACCTTGATTTTCCCATAAATAAAAATTTGTGGACTAGTTCTTTCGTACTTCAAACTGCGGGGATAAGCCTTTTATTGCTTTCCTTATTTTATTTTATTATTGATGTCTGCGGCTATAAAAGATGGGCTTTTTTCTTCAGGGTAATTGGCATGAACTCCATTTTAATTTATGTATCGGGTGTTTTTATCAATTGGCATTATGCTAACAATGCCTTCTTTGAATGGCTGGGGCAACTTATTGGAAATCCGTTTAATGCAGTGGCATTGGCCATAACCTATATCCTTGTGAAATGGGTCTTCCTATATATTCTCTATAAGAAAAAGGTATTTTTAAAAGTGTAATGG
>CAYRBD010000123.1:0-8152 GCA_964422465.1 uncultured Chitinophagaceae bacterium | reverse complement strand
AAGGGAAGAAAATCGATCCGGTTCAGATTTCAATAAATTTTCAAGATTAGTGAGAAATCCAACAGTAACGACCGTAACACTTGAGTCCGGTTGATCGGCTAAAACTTTCCTGTAAACATCTACCGCCCCCGGTACTTCACTATTGAACTTTGTTTTATGGGGGAATTCTTCTAAAATAGAATCGGTCCAATGCTGGAAGTCTTTCATTTCAACAGCCTGGCCTTTTGGCACACCGATAGGAATATCCGGTCTGCCCCAATACGTATTAAATACATCCAGCACAGCTGCAATACCCTCGTACTTATTACTGGCTATGGTAGCTAATATCCTGGCTTCTCCTTTTTGCTCCATCGCATGAAGAATAGTAATAGCGCCAACATCGTCGTAATCGGGGCCGATGTCTGTATCGAAAATAACGGGGACACCCCTTCCCTGTTTGGTCGATTGAGGGTTACAACCTGACATAAAAACAATGGACAAAAGCAAGATGAATCTAAACATTCTAATCTCTCAAAATAAATTTTATCTTTTCCTTTACCAAATCTGAAAATCCTTCCAAATCTTCTTCAGAAATTACTTTATCTTCCAATTGCCCGATTATGACCGGCAGGTACTTTGACCCTCTCATATCATCATACCTCCAGGCAATATGCTTATCAAAATCCCGAATGGTTTGGTAAAGCAGATGATATGCATCCCGATTGTCAAGCTTTTTTTCCTTCCATTGCTTCAAAACAGCATTCGCAGAAGTCAACCCTTGCTCCAACTCAACCTGAAGCCCTTTTTCAATAACCTGACGGGCTACCTTTTTTTCTCGTTTGGTAAGTTCTATCAATTTTCACCGCTTCTTTAGATATTTCCCTTTTTCAACTCCTTCACTGCATAGTCACAAGCTCTAGCTGTAAAGGCCATAAAAGTAAGAGAAGGATTAGGCGCTGCTGTACTACACATGAAGCTGCCATCTGTAACAAACACATTGTTTACCGCATGCATCTGGTTCCATTTATTCAGCATGGATTGTTTCGGGTCCTTTCCCATACGGGCGGTACCCATTTCATGAATTGCCTGTCCGGGAGTAGAACCTGCATCAAAAGTACTGACATTCTTCAGGCCTGCTGCTTCCAGCATTTCGGCGGCATCATTTATCATATCCTTCCGCATCGCATGTTCATTCTCTTTAAAACCGGCATCAAACACCACCGTAGGCAATCCCCATTTATCCGTTTTATTCTTGTCAAGATATACCCGATTGTCCTTATAAGGCAGACATTCTCCAAACCCACCTAACCCCATACGCCACATACCGGGCTCGGCCAACATTTCCTTGAAGTCTTTTCCAACTCCCATCTCGGCAATACCTCTCTGCCATCCCTGCCGGGAGGCACCGCCCTGGTATCCAAAACCTCTGACATACCCTCTGCCTTCGTTTCCTCTGACATTCCTGAACCTGGGGATGTAAATACCATTGGGCCTGCGACCAAAGTAATACTTATCTCCAAAACTCGGAGCTTCCCCGGAAGCGCCACAACGAAAATGGTGATCCATCAGGTAATGTCCCAGCGTTTCTGAATCATTACCAAAACCATTGGGAAAACGATCCGAGACGGAATTTAACAAGATAGAAGCTGTACCGATGGTGGAAGCATTGACAAAAACAATTTTAGAGAAATAATCATACGTTTTATTAGAATTGGCATCTATCACCCGAACACCGGTAGCCTGTTTTTTATCCTTATCATAAATAATCTCACTCACTATCGAATCGGGTTGTACAGTCAAACGGCCTGTAGCCATAGCAGGAGGCAGAGTAGCGGATTGAGTACTAAAATAGGCGCCAAACGGACACCCACGACTACATAGATTCCGGTACTGACAAGGTCCGCGGCCATGAATTTTTTGGGTCAGATTGGCTACACGCCCAATGGTCATGATCCGGTTTTTAAAATTGCGCTCAATTCCTTTCTTCACTTCTTTTTCTACGCAATTCATTTCCATTGGAGGTTGAAAATAACTGTCTGGCAAAAAAGCATAATTTTCTTTTTGGCCACTAATGCCGGCAAATTTCTCTACATAATCATACCAGGGTTCTATTTCCTTGTACCTCACCGGCCAGTCTATACCATGCCCATCTCTTGCATTGGCGCCAAAATCCAAGTCACTCCAACGGTAACTTTGCCGGCCCCACATAATGGATTTCCCCCCTACAATGTCCGGACGAAACCAATCGAATTTTTGTTTTTCTTCATAAGGAGCATCTGAATCTTTGAACCAATAGCTGGCATTAAACTCACTATAAGGATAGTCCCGGCTTAAAAATTCATGATTTTCCCGCTGTTTTTCTGTAATCCGGCCACGGTGTTTAAATTTCCACGGTTCCTTCATGGCTGTCTTATAACCGGAAATATGTTTCAATTGATGGCCCCTGTCCAACATCAGTACGGTTAATCCCTTTTCTGTCAATTCCTTAGCCGCCCATCCACCGCTTAATCCGGAACCAATAACGATTGCATCGTAGGTGTTTTGGTCTTTCGCTTTATTATTAATATTTGGCATAATTCGCTTTCTTGAAATTTTTAATATAGGCATTCAACGTAGCAGAAATTCATGAATTTCTGCTACGGGATTTCCCCTATGTCGCCCAGGCCTTATCTCCTTCATGGTAAGGCACACAGCCTTCATATTTTCCGGGAATCTGAATATACCGCAAAGTTTTTGTTGCGCCGGGTTCTGAGGTAAAATAACCCAACAAGGTCAGTTCTTTCAATGTACGATAAAAAGCAAGATTCTTGTTCTTCTCTTTATTATCTTTTCCCAAAACAGCTTTATCCAGTTCGGTTACGGCCTGTTGCTGTTTATCAGGAGACAATTTTAAAAATTCTTTTCCATACTTTTTGGAACTCCATTTATTAAAAGCAGCCAGCCCCTCATGGAAATCATCCTGGTCTTTCAACGGATAACACTCCTGCATCATCATTACAATAAAGGCGGGAACACCTGCATCTACAGCGCCCGGCGTATCTGTCTTCGGAATAATCACATCCGCCACGCGTTTTATCACTCCTTTCTCATTTTCGGTAAAGGTATTACCCTCCCCCTTTTCGGGCGCATTGTTACAACTGTTTAGCATCACACTGAGAGTAGAGGCTGAAAGCGCTCCTCCCATAAGGATTGCAACGGACTTCACCGCGTCTCTTCTATCCATAAAATATCTATTTAATACCTACTGAAATTCGATGGACAAGATAGAACATTCCTTCTTTATTTCCAAAATTTATGTACTTTCCCCATTTAATTCAGGTTATGAAAAAATACATCCTCGTTTTACTGACTATTACTCTTTCTTTTGGATTTTTAAAAGCACAAATCGATCCCCCATCAAAGCATCGAAAGCTAACCCCCATGATGGGCTGGTCCAGTTGGAACAACTATCGGATACATATTAATGAAGATTTAATAAAACGACAGGCAGACGCACTGGTAACTTCAGGAATGAAGGCTGCAGGGTATGAATATATTAATATTGACGATGGTTATTTTGGAGGGAGAGATGCTAATGGGAATATTATTCCCCACCCCAAACGCTTTCCACATGGCATGAAAACGGTAGCTGATTATATCCATTCCAAAGGCTTGAAAGCAGGCATTTATTCCGATGCAGGGGCTAATACATGCGCTTCTATATGGGATCAGGATACGATTGGTACCGGCATGGGGCTGTATCACCATGAATGGCAGGATATTACTCTTTTATTAAACAAATGGGGCTACGATTTTCTAAAAGTTGATTGGTGTGGCGGACAAGCGCTCAATCTGGATGAACAGCAACGGTACACCCTGATAGGGAAAATCATTAGAAAGGTTAATCCCAATGCCTTATACAACGTCTGCCGCTGGCAATTTCCGGGAAAATGGGTGGTAAACACAGCCGACTCCTGGCGAATATCCGGCGATATATCCAACACTTTTAAAAGCATCATGCATATAGTAGATTTAAACGCTGATTTATGGAAATACGCGGGCCCCGGTCATGTGAATGATATGGATATGCTTCAGGTAGGCAGAGGCATGAGCTATGAAGAAGATAAAACCCATTTCTCTATGTGGTGTATGTTAGCTTCTCCCCTTTTAGCCGGAAATGACCTCACTTCCATGTCTCAACAAACCATCCATATCCTAACCAATAAAGATATGATCGCCATTGATCAGGATCCGTTGGTTTATCAAGCCAGAAAGCTAAAGGATTACGGCGACCTGGAAATTTGGGCCAGGCCTTTGAAATCCACCATGAGTGGCGAGGTGGCTGTAGCGCTATTGAATCGTTCAAAAAGTTCTCAAAAAATAGCTTTTAGCATAGATTCTGTAGGATTAAAGGCCAATAAGGGGTATATTGTCCACAATGCTTGGGATAAAAGCACCTCAAAGAAACAAACCTCTACTACTTTGGAATATCAGGTGGCCCCACATGGGATCGTGGTACTGATAATAAAAGGCAAAGCCAGACCCTTTAATGTTTTTCAAGTTGATTAATATGGATACAAAAAAAACTGAGTTACGGAGCAGCCAATGGTTTGGACGCAAAGGTAAAGATGGTTTTATCTACCGGGCCTGGATGAAAAACCAGGGAATTCCATCCGAAGAATTCCATGGCAAACCGGTCATTGGCATTTGCAATACCTGGTCAGAATTAACCCCCTGTAATGCACATTTCAGGGAACTGGCAGAGAGTGTCAAGAAAGGTGTATGGGAAGCGGGTGGTTTTCCGGTAGAATTTCCGGTCATGTCCCTGGGAGAGACACTGGTAAAGCCGACAGCTATGTTATACCGCAACCTGGTCAGCATGGATGTGGAAGAATCTATAAGAGCCAACCCTTTAGACGGAGTTGTTTTGCTCTGCGGATGCGACAAAACCACTCCCTCCCTGGTCATGGGGGCTTGTAGTGTCAACCTGCCCACCCTTGTCATTTCAGGCGGTGCTATGCTCACAGGACACTTTAAAGGCAAAAAGATAGCAACAAGCGATATATGGCGTTTTAGCGAAGCCTTTCGTTGTGGGGAATTGAGCCAGGAAGATTTCTTTAATGCCGAAGCAGCCATGTGCCGTAGCCGGGGCCACTGCGCCGTTATGGGTACGGCTTCCTCTATGGCCTGCATGGTGGAAGCGCTGGGACTTTCTTTACCTACAAATGCAGCTATTCCCGCTGCAGATTCCCGTCGGAAAGTTTTGGCTCAACGTTCGGGAAACCGGATTGTGGAAATGGTTGAAAACGGGAGACGTTTATCCGATATTCTGACAAGGGAGGCTTTTGAAAATGCCATAAAGGTAAATGCAGCAGTAGGAGGCTCTACTAATTTTGTCATTCACCTACTGGCCATTGCCGGACGGATAGGAACACCGTTGGAGTTAGCCGATTTTGATACCCTGTCAAAGAACATTCCTTTGCTTGTAAACCTGCAACCGGCAGGGAAGTTTTTTATGGAAGACTTTTATTACGCAGGCGGTCTGCCGGTAGTAATGAAAGAAATGGCTTCCGTTTTACATCAGAATGCCAATACCGTGTTAGGGAAACCCATCAGCACATACTGGGAAGACGCTACTTGCTACGATGATCAGGTTATTGCCAGGTGGGAGGCTCCTTTTAAAAAAGAAACTTCTTTCGCTGTACTGAAAGGGAATTTATGCAAAAATGGCGCCGTATTAAAACCTACTGCTGCATCTGGCAAACTCCTGCAGCATCGCGGTAAAGCCATTGTATTTGAAAACATAGAAGATTACAAATCCAGGATTAATGATCCGGATCTGGAAGTGGATGAAAATAGTGTGATGGTATTGAAAAATGTAGGACCTAAAGGTTATCCGGGCATGCCGGAAGTGGGAAATATGGGGTTGCCCAAAAAACTTTTAGAAAAAGGAATAACGGATATGGTCCGAATCTCTGATGGCCGGATGAGTGGAACCGGCTTTGGTACGGTTATTTTACACGTCTCCCCCGAAGCAGCAGCCGGAGGAACACTGGCGCTCGTCCGGGATGGAGACTTTATCTCGCTGGATGTACCCAATCGAAAACTGACCCTTGAGGTGAGTGAAGCGGAGCTCAAACGCCGAAAAGAAAACTGGCGTCCCCCGGATATACAAAACCGGGGATACGTACAATTATACCAGCAACAAGTATCTCAGGCGCATCTGGGGGCAGACCTGGATTTTCTGAAAGGTTGTTCCGGAGACCAGGTAACCCGGGATTCTCATTGAGTATTAAAATGGAAAAACATTAATAAATCAACATGCAAAGAGAAGAGTTTTCTTTAAAGGACCGTTTTGCAGGAGAAGTAGCTATCGTTACAGGCGCCGGACAGGGGATTGGTTTCGAAATATGCCGGCAACTGGCTTTACAAGGTTGTTCTGTAGTGCTGAATGACATTGATGCTTCTCTTTCGGCAAAAGCTGCTACCCAAATTACAGCAGCAGGCGGAATTTGCAAAAGCTTAGCGGGAGATGCTTCAGACACCGGATTCCTGAAGAAATTGACCTCCTTTACCGTAAAACAATTTGGGCACATCTCCCTGCTGGCAGCCAATGCTGGAATCACGCTATTCGGAGATTTTTTTGAATATTCCCCCGAATCTTTTCAACGGGTTTTGGATGTGAACCTAAAAGGTACTTTCTTTCTTGTTCAGGCCGTAGCCCGACAAATGCGGGAGCAGAATAAGGGCGGGCATATCGTGTTAACCTCATCAGTTACAGGCCATCAGGCACATAAAAACCTGGCCCCTTATGGCATGACAAAAGCAGCTTTAGAGATGTTGGCTAAAAGCCTGGTGATTGAGTTATCTCCCTTTAAAATAAATATAAATACAGTTGCACCGGGGGCGACGCTCACAGAGCGCACTCTGCATGATGAGCCGGACTATGAACAAACATGGGCTCAAATTACACCAATGGGGCGACCGGCCAAGACTTCTGATATTGCTCAGGCCATCCTCTTTTTATTGTCTTCCCAGGCAGACCATATTACCGGCCAAAGCCTCGTTGTGGATGGCGGATGGACGTCTATAAGTCCACAACCCTGAAAGAAGTTACGGATAAACCTCAATTATAAAATTTACCTTAGCTTTGGAGCAAGAAAAGACACATAAAAATGAGAAATCCAATCCCTCGCTTCCTCCAAAATCCCAAAAGTAATCTTCTCCTGTCAGGGCTTATCTTACTACTCTGTCTTACGACTTCATTTTCTCTAACTGCCCAAGATCACATCAGTAAAAAAGAAGCCAAAAATTGGGTGAAAAAAGGAAGTTGGAGAACCGACCTGCAGATAAAACCTGACGCCTCCATAAATGCAATCACTTTTGAAACACAATACAAAAAGCATGAGAACTGGTGGAAGAAAGCTTTTAACTTTTTAAACCGGAAAGACCTGGCTGATTTAGCCGATGGAAATTATCCCATCGTTGGGAAAGAGGTATATGCAGCCGTAAGCAGCTACGTACCTGTAAATAGGGATGAAAAACAATGGGAAGCCCATAGAAAATACGCAGACATTCAAATGGTTCTTACCGGTGCCGAAAAAATAGGGAAAACCCAAGTATCTAAACTCAAGGTTTCTGTCCCTTACAACCCGGGGACGGACAATGAAAATTTAAAAGGGAAGGGAAAGTTTTATACTGCGAAACCCGGTACCTTCTTTATTTTTTTCCCCGGGGACGCACACAAACCGGGAATAAAAGTCCACAAAGGAGCGGGTCAGAAAGTCAAAAAGATTGTGATAAAAATGAAAGTGGATTAACTGGATTTCATTCACTGCTCAACAAATTTACTTTTTTCCTATCATTTACAAGTTTTCTAATAGTAAACATTTTCTTACTTTCGTGGAGTGTTTAATATTATTGCATGAAAGACATTGCTTGACTATTGCAAAAAATACCCACATGCAGAAGTTGCATTACAGGAATGGTACCACCAAACAAAGCCTACGAGAAGTAAGAGACCTAATTTCAATGAATTAAAGGAAAGGTATGGAAATGCAAGCCTGGTTGTCTTAGCCAAATCCAGCCCCCATTGATGCTGTCAAATTGAAGATGAAAGAAAGAGGAATAAGAAATAAAAACCTGGTAGGCAAGTTGGGAAGTAAAGGATATATTTCTGCCGTCTTGAATAAAA
>CAYRBD010000122.1:6149-8154 GCA_964422465.1 uncultured Chitinophagaceae bacterium | reverse complement strand
ACTTCCCAGCGATCATAGAAATCTCCACATGCACGCCCTTTGGCAGGGCGGGTACCTGAACCGTTTCTCGTGCGGGGAAATTACCTCCGTTAAAATATTTTCCATAGACCTCATTTATGGAACTGAAATCGTTCATATCCGTAACGAAAATACTGCTCTTGATGACATCTCCAAAATCCATCTCAGCGGCATGGAGGATGGCCTTCAGATTTTTCATCACCTGATGAGTTTCTGCCTGAATATCATTCTTTATAAGTTGATCGGTTTGGGCGTCAATGGGGATTTGCCCCGATATATAAAGGGTATTACCAGAGAGAATGGCTTGTTGATAAGGGCCTATGGGGGCCGGAGCATCAGAGGTATTAATTACTTTCTTTTCCATATTTATTTTTTTAAAACAGGGTAAAAATAAGATTTTCCATGATTCGGAGCCGGAAAGTTACGATTTTATGAATACCCGGGAACCTCTATCTTTGCATTTTTATATTTTATCTCAGAAAATGGCCCTAATTTTAAATATAGATACCGCCACACCAGCCGGATCAGTTTGTCTTTCCAGGGATGGCCGGGTAATTGAAGAAAGAATTAATTTGGAACAAAAGGAACAGGCTTCTGTGATTGCCCCTTATATCCAGGAAGTTCTGCGGGATGCGGGTTTTAAAGGAGAGGAGCTTGATGCCATCGCCATTAGCGGCGGTCCTGGGTCTTATACCGGATTGAGGGTAGCAGCCGCTACGGCCAAAGGCTTATGCTATGCATGGGATATCCCTATGATAGCCATTTCTACCTTAAAAATGATGGCCAATGGAATGAGAGCCCTCAGAAGCGAGCAATTGCAAACCCCGGTGGGTGAGCGTAGTCGAACCCTATTTTGTCCGATGATAGATGCCAGGCGGAAGGAAGTATTTACCGCGTTGTATAATGTCCATCTGGAGGAACTAGTCGCCCCTGAAGCGGTCATTCTGGAAGATTCTTTTTTGGAAGAGTATAGAGACAGGGAGGTGCTGGCGTTTGGCACGGGCGCGCCGAAAGCAAAAGAAATATTAAAAAGGCGTAGCAACTGGCAGTTTGAGCCTTTTACTAGTAAAGCTGCTCAATTGGTTTCCCTTGCAGAACAGGCTTTTAGGGAAAAGCAGTTTGTGGACGCGGCCTATTTTGAGCCATTTTATCTGAAATCCGTTTATTTGCCGCAAGGGAAAGTAGTGGGATGAGATTCCTTCACTCACCCTTTAGGTTCGGTCGGAATGACGGGATTCACGAAGATCATTATTCCTTTTCCTATTTCAAAAAAAGGTTTTCATCGTCTAAACACATTTTAATAGTACTTTCCACGCTCTAGTCGGGTATTTACTTTTTCTATGTCAAATTCCCGGACATCCCATTCCTCTCCTTCAGCCAGCAGGGCCCATTCCCGGGTTTCTTCATATTCCGGCTGTTGGGGATTATTTACTGTTTCTAAAAAATCCTGGTAACCCCATACGCCGCCGCAGTCTTCCGGTGGTCTTTTTCCTTTACCGGTTAAACAGGACGGCTTGCTGATCTTTTCAGGAGTTAATTTTTCCAGTGTTATTTTGTGCTCCCAATTATCACCAAAATCATACGTATAGATAAAGGTTTGCTTTTCTTCTTTAAAAAGAGTTTTTAATTTTAACTTTTGGGCATCCTTAATTTCTCCCCAGCCAGTATCTTCCGGGCCTCCGTAGGGGATTTGTATCTCATAAGAGCTTCCAATTCCACTAGGAGAGAAAGAAAAAAGGTGCGCATTATACCAGTTAAAAGCATGCTGTATGGCGTAATGAAATTGCTCAAAAGTGAAAGTATCCGGTATAGCCAGCCTGCGCCATACGGGAGGTTTGGTAATGCCTTTTATTTGAACCTTGAATATAAAGGCCATAGCGGGTTTCGTTTAGTAGTTAAAAATCAATGGTTATCTTTGCAAGGTACAACAAGTTTTGAGCTAAACGACTAAATGATGGTTTTACACAACAGGATATCCGCTGAAATC
>CAYRBD010000122.1:0-6049 GCA_964422465.1 uncultured Chitinophagaceae bacterium | reverse complement strand
TTTTGAGCTAAACGACTAAATGATGGTTTTACACAACAGGATATCCGCTGAAATCCTAAAAGAACGACTGGCAAACGAGCCTTTCGAACGGGTGACCATTTCATTTTATAAGTATGCGGATATTGAGAATCCGGAGGCCTTTAGAGATGAAATGTATAAAAATCTGTTTGATTTACAGGTGTTTGGCCGGATTTATATCGCCGGCGAAGGGATCAATGCCCAATTAAGCGTGCCGGAACATAACTTGGAGAAACTTAAAACCTATCTGAATACCATTCCTTTCCTTAATGGCAATTTATTGAATATTGCGGTAGAGGAACGGGATAGGTCTTTCTGGGTATTAAAGATAAAGGTCAGGGAAAAGATTGTGGCTGACGGACTGGATGATCCCCGGTTTAATGTGGCTGAAAAAGGACAATATGTGGATGCTGAAAGGTTTAATGAGCTGGCTTCGGATCCCGAAACCATCATTGTAGATATGCGCAATCATTACGAGTATGAAGTAGGCCATTTTGAAAATGCCATTGAGGTACCTTCTGACACGTTTAAACAGCAATTGCCGATGACCGTGGATATCCTCAGGGGAGCGGAGGATAAGAATATTGTGATGTATTGCACCGGGGGCATTCGTTGTGAGAAGGCCAGCGCCTGGATGCGACATAACGGATTTAAAAATGTATTTCACCTGAAAGGTGGTATCATAAATTATGTGCATAAGGCCCGTGAACAGCAACTTCCTTTAAAATTTCATGGGAAAAATTTTGTTTTTGACGAGCGGTTGGGAGAGCGGGTAACGGATGAAGTTATTAGTTATTGCCATCAATGTGGGAAGCCCTGCGACACGCATGTAAATTGTAAAAACGAGGGTTGTCATCTTCTGTTTATCCAGTGTCAGGATTGCGCTCAAAAATATCACGGATGTTGCAGTGAGATTTGTTGCCATACGTTGGAATTACCCGAAGAAGAAAGAAAAAAGTTGCGAAAAGGAAAACAGAATGGTCAGAAAATATTTAATAAATCCAGAGACCGGATGCTGGGGTTGGCTACGCAAGACCGTTAATAGAATCAATATGGAAGCTTGACGCCTGTTACCTATACCGGATCGGGAGATTTTAAGGTTGGAAAATATACCTTCAAAATCGGGGGTAAAAATAAAACCTCCAAACAAATACGTGGGGTGTCTAATGCTCTTGTAATGGCGGATGATATTGAGATCGGCCACAAAAACAAGATCCCTCTCTGGCTGTCTGGTTTTTTGAATTAACCTTTTTTGAAAGCGGTTTGGGGAGCCTGCCTGAGGGATGATCCACGGATAATTAATTCTGATTGAATTTTAATAGTATCGATTGCAGTAAGAGGAGAAGTGCCGTCCAGAAGATTGATCAGATGAGTGGCAGCTGCTTCCCCCACTTTCTGGCCGGGGTAGTTGATGGTGGAAAGTGGTGGATCAACGAGCGTACAGATGGCGTCGTTGTTAAAACCAACAATAGCTACGTCTTCCGGTACACGAAGTCCTTCCTTTTTTAAGACTTTCATAAATACTGCGGCAGAAAGGTCATGTGTTACGAAAGCACCATCGGGCAGTGGGTCCATTTTTAAGAAGGCTTCCGCGGCCTCCCGTGCACCTTGTTCGGACAAGTCTTTTTCGAGAATCCAATCTTTTTCAGGGGTAATCTGTGCTTCCTGCAGCGCAGTCAGATACCCGTGACACCGCTCTGCATATACGTTTCTTGCCCGGTTGGCGGTAACAAGGAAAATCCTGGAACATCCTTCGTCTATCAGGTGTTTAGTAGCCTCATACCCGCTTTTAAAGTTATCAATAATTACCTTGGGAAAATCGGAATGCTCATCTACCCGGTCATAAAAGACTACGGGTATCCCTTTGCTTTTGTATGCCTGGTAGTGATCCAGGTCCGGCGTATCAAAGGCCAGGGAGGCAATTAAACCATCTACCCGTTTTTTAAATAAGTTACGTGCATTCGCCTTCTCCTTTTGGTAACTTTCTGAAGAGTGTCCAATGATTAAATCGTAACCCGAGGGGGTGGTGATCTTTTCGATCCCGGATAAAACCGAAGTCATGAAATAACTCCTCAATTCATGCATCATGACCCCGATGGTAAAAGTTTTTTGCCGTCGAAGGGAACTCGCAAAAGTGTTGAGGCGAAAATCCATCTCCTCTGCTGTACGCTGGATTCTTTTTCGGGTAGCCTTACTGACCAGGGGATTGTCTTTTAAGGCACGACTGACGGTAGAGGGAGAGACATTTAATGTTTTGGCTATATCGTAAATAGTAACTTCTTTCGGGTTTTTCATACAATCGGTTGTGTAGGGTAGCAAAGATAATATTTATAATTTATTTTGATATAAAGTATTTTTAGGTCTAATACACAAGACTTGTAGGTAGTCATTACTTTTAATGTTAAACAAATGTTAATATATAAATTAATTATTGCAATCGGTTGTATTTTTAAAAAATTGTTATAATTTTACGATGGCTAATAATTTATTAAACTCCAAAGCATTTTAGATGCATGTCAACTTTACCTGTTTATATTTCTAAATTTAGCTTCAAAAAGGTTGCTGTAGGCGTTTTTAGCCTGGCATTGATATTTTTTTCAACAGGCTGTAATGAAATATTGAGTGAAGAGCCTTGCAGTACCTATACCCCTAGTTATTTTAAAACTGAGGGTGGTGTTATTGGAGGGATTACTTCTCTGTATGCTATTCTTAGATATATATATGGTAATGGATATTATTTGAATGCCTTTCAAACAGGGACAGATGAAACAACTTATGGTCAGAATTCTGACCATAAGTTTAAAGACTCGGATCTCTCAGGTGTGAGACAGGTTACTACAGCGAGTAGCCGTTCTGATGTATTATGGGATGAAGCTTTCCCCATTATAAATACCGCCAATGGAGTGATTCAAAATGGAAGATCGGTAGGGGTTTCGAATACATTAATTGTCGGAGCCAGATTTTTTAGAGCCTTTTATTATTTTATGTTGGTGCAGACTTTTGGAGGAGTCCCATTGGATTTGGACTCTGGTGAATTAGAGTTTAATATATCAGCTGTATGTGTATTTGAAAGAAATACCATCTCTGAAGTTTATACAAAGGCAGTTTTTCCTGATTTAGAATCGGCAGTAAACGGTTTACCGGTAACGCTTCGTGCTGAAGGGGGCGTTACTAAGACATTGGCTCGTCTTTATCTAGCAAAGGCTTATTTGACTTATGCATGGTGGCTGGAAAACCCTCATACTATCCCAACTTATCCGACTACAGATAGGACAGACCTGGATGGACATAATGCCCAATGGTATTTTCAACAGGCGTATAATATTGCAACTACTGCCATTGGGAATCCTAGACCTTTTGAATTACAGCCTACATTTTATGATGTTAACGTTGCGATGAATGATCGAAACAGCGAGATATTATTGTATGCTAACCATACTTTTAATATGCAACACGGAGGGCATAGTAGTACTTCATATTCTACTGGAGGGGCGCTGGCTAACTTTGTCGGTTGGATGACGCAATGGAACTATACCGGTATT
The DNA here is from genome assembly GCA_964422465.1 of uncultured Chitinophagaceae bacterium. Classification (GTDB taxonomy): domain Bacteria; phylum Bacteroidota; class Bacteroidia; order Chitinophagales; family Chitinophagaceae; genus FW021-bin31. The sequence goes on along the minus strand of CAYRBD010000122.1, from coordinate 2,489 downwards.
CAGATTTCTACTAATGCTGATTGGAGTGGTCCTTTCTTAAATTCGGTACAACGGGCAGCTACCCAGGATTTGGGACGCCCATGGACAGAAATGGCCCCCCCTATTAGGGTCTTTAAAAGTACTTTTGCTGACAAAGCTAATGATTCTCGCTATGATGGTACCTTTACGACAACATATCGTTGTAATATGGACGTCTCGGGTTTAAGCTCAGAACACTCGGAATTATATAATGCAAATGGGTTGCCTATCGAGGATGGTGATGCCGTTCTAACCTTTTTTGATCATGATACTTCTGGAGCTGATTATTCCAATTCCAAATATAAAAGTAATGTAGGAGCAGGTGTGCTATCGAGAAAATCAGATTTTGTTATAGAGCCTAGTGCTATTAGTAGGATCAAATATCCCGGTATATGGAAATTTGGCCCTTATCGGACTGGTAATAATGGTGGACTTGGACAACCGAATGCAAGTAGTACTCGTCCTTGGAATATTGCTAAATTTTCCGAATTATTCTTTGTGGCAGCAGAGGCTGCTGTTAAAGGAGCAAATACAAAAGCAGTAGCGGGAAAATATGCGAACGATGGAACTGCCAGAGGGTTAATCAATATAATTCGCGCTCGTGCCGGGAAGTGGAATTGGGATTATAATGGAGATTCGACAAAAATAGAAGATAATAGTGCAGAGATGATGGCTAAAACCCCTTCGACAATCACTATTGATTATATCTTGGAAGAACGCTCACGTGAATATTTTGGGGAAGGTTATCGGTGGTATGATTTGGTGCGTACTCAGGAATGGGCAGAATTAGCTTCAACTTATACCATTTGTGGAAATGAATGGTCAGATCGTACCCCTAAAACAGTTTCTCGTAATATTCAGCCTTACCTCTACCTTCGTCCGATTCCACAAGGTCAACTTGATGGAATGCTGATGAGTAAGTCAGAAAAAGATAAATATCAAAATCCAGGGTATGATTAATAACTCAGTTGTACGGTAAACCTGAGTATATGACTGCTCGTCATTGAAATAGGATCAGGTAGTAGGTTTTGAAGCAATCCCGCAGAATAAATAAACAAAAAGGGTTTGCTTCTCTATACTATGTTTCACAATGACAGGTATAGACTGCATAATAGATATGTACAAAACCTGCATTAAGGATATTAGAAAATATATTAAATAAATCACTGTAATGTTGAGAAAAAAAATGTTTCTGAACGTATTAAAATAGGATAATATGGATTTAATTTTATATTTAAAGGATAATGTTCTTGTTTATAAAGTAAACTTGAAGGAGGCTACACATTCTTATGGAATAAATAATTATATTTTGGACAAGCACATACAAGTCCCTAATTCTAAGACTTATCACGGTTGCTCCACTTTATCCGTTGATACCGGGTCGGATGAAATAGATAGAGTTATTCTGGAATGCATCAAGGTAATAAATAAACATATTGACCGAGTAGAGCTTACGGTTGGGATGTTAGCTCATGAGTTAGGCATGAGCCATTCTGCTCTATTTAAGAGGATTAAGAGTAAGACGGGCTTTTCAGTTAATAAACTAATAAGAAAGGTTCGCTTGGAAAAAGCCAAAGACCTACTTCTTCACAGTTCACAATGTATTTATGAAATTGCTTATAGTACAGGATTTAGAGATGTAAAATACTTTAGAAAGCAGTTTAAGAAGGAATATAAGATGTCCCCCTCTAATTATAGAAAGATTTTTTAAAGCTGTTCTACTGCAATATACCAATTTGCCCCCCTAATTAAATGAATTTGTACCCGTTAGCTTAATAACTAATATTTACTTTTGCTTAGTATTATAATTGTTATAATGACGTATAAAATATAGAGTTTAGGAATGAAAGCACAAGATCTTTTTAATACTATTGCAAAAAAGTGAATTATGAAAAAAATAATACCTAACGTCAGCCTTAGATTTGATATTCAAAGAAAGCTTAGAATTATCATTTTATCTTCTTTGTTCATTCTTCTGCTATCTTCAGTTAGTTCTGTTGGCCAGGTACTGGACTCTTCAAATAAGATTGAAGTCTCAGGTGTGGTAATAGACAGCCTTGGTAATCCTATTATTGGGGCCACAGTGCAAGAGAAAGGCCAGAATAATGGGACAATTAGTGATAGTGACGGTAAATTTTTAATTGAAGTCTATAAAAATTCCGTTTTAAGGATTTCTTATTTAGGTTTTAAAGCAAAGGAAGTTCAGGTTATCGGCCAAAATCAAATTACGGTTCATCTTCGACATAGTACCTCAGAATTGAACCAGTTGGTAGTCGTAGGCTACGGGAAACAAAAGAAGTCTAGTGTTGTTGCAGCTATTTCACAGGTTTCCGGAAAAGACCTAATGAAAACGGGCGGTGTCCCAACTATAGGACAAGCCTTAACAGGAAAACTACCCGGAGTAATAACAGTGGCAAGTACCGGACTTCCGGGAGAAGAGGAGCCAATTATTTATATTCGTGGTCGGAGTA
>CAYRBD010000121.1:2468-8242 GCA_964422465.1 uncultured Chitinophagaceae bacterium | reverse complement strand
TTGGTTATTTCCCGAAATTGTAACATTCGCATCATTGATCATTGAGGCAGAAGTGACATTTAAAGAGACACTTTTCCCTACAAAAACTTTCCAGGTACTGTCGGGATTAAAGAGGCAATTAACCACGAGCCTTGAAGGCTGTTTCGGGATATTGATGTAAATATCTTTCTTACAAGAAAATAAGGAGCAGACCCACAGACATAATAATATGGTTTTTATATTTGATGATAAAATGGTTGTAGGTTTCATTCCGGTACTTTTTAATCAAGTAACTCTCCGGCTAACCCTTTTATCAAGAGCAGGCAGCCGTGGTCTTATTCTTCTGCTCCGACCCCCATTGCCTCATAAAAGGCATCCATTACTTTGGAGCGAACATCCAGATGCTCTAAAGTGGTATTTGCCCCTCCTCTTGGATTAACTCTGTTGGACAGGAATATATAAACAAAGCCATACTCAGGATCGGCCCAGATGCAGGTTCCGGTATAGCCATAATGCCCATATACCTCAGGAGAGCAGTATTTAGAGGGATAGGGATAATGAAATTTAGACTGGTCCTTAGCTCGCTTGTCCCAGCCGATTCCCCGCCGGCTGATATCGCTCTGGTAAGAGGTAAACAGCTTCAGGGTGGAAGAATCCAGGTAGCGAACGCCATCCAGGGTACCGCCGTTCAGGGTCATCTGCATGAGCGCCCCCAGGTCGTAGGCATCCGAGAACAACCCGGCATGGCCGGCTACTTCCCCGGCGAGTGCGCTGCGCGGGTCGTGGACATCCCCATGCAAACATTGCTGACGGAAACCTTTCTCACATTCCGTAGGCGCTATCCTGCTTAGCGGAAATCGCTTTCTGGGTTTAAACCCGGTAGTCATCAGGCCCATGGGATCATAAAGTGTTCTTTTTATATATTCTCCCAAAGGAAGTCCGGTAATTTCTTCCACAATGTACCCCATCAGTTGAAAATCAATATCACTATAAACATACTTGGGATTTTTATAAAGCCTGCTATTCCGAATGAGGGCTTTCAACGTATCTTCATAGTCATTGCGCATGTAAAGGTTCTGGGCCACGTGAATACTATACCGGGCATCCCGTGTGTCATGAAAAATATCCGGGTTGGGTTTGCCATTCTTGTCAAAAAACGAGCCTATTGAAAAGTCAGGTATAAACCCGGCCTGATGCAACATGACGTTCTTAACAGTCAGGTTGGCTTTATTTGTTCCGCGAAGCCAGGGAAGATATTCCCCCAAAGTACCCTCCAGTTTTAATTTACCTTCGTCATACAATCGCATGACCGCCATCGTAGTGGCCGCCACCTTCGTGACCGAAGCCAGGTCATAAATCGTATTTTTCTGAACAGCCTCTTTCTTATCATAGGTAAAATGGCCGAAGGATTTGTGATAAAATATCTTGCCCTCTTTCATGGCCAGTATTTCGCAACCGGGAGTGGCTTTTTTAGCAATAGCATCTTTGGCAATAGAATCTACCTTCTTCAGCCCGACCTCGCTGATCCCTAATCTTGAGGGATACTGAAAGGGCAGATACACCCGCTTAAAGGAGAAATCTTTGAGCCCGGTTTTTGAGGGAAATTCCCGGCTTACCGTAACGGGTAACTTACCCCTGGGGTCAAAAGCGCCAAAGAGGAGGTCCGCTGCCGTCAGTTGCATGGTTTCCGCATCATTATAGGCTGCAATAGTGGCGGCGCCATGTGTGAAATATCGTATGGCATACGGGTTTCCGAAAGCAATAGTGACCACTCTTTTCTCTTCTTGTAATTGTTGGATCAACTGTATTTCCGGCTCAGAGAGGCCGTATCTTCCCGCCGGATAACGATGATAATTACCCACGGCAATGATGATTTTGTCATAATCAGATTTTAATTTCTCCGCCAGATTATCGGCTTTTGCAATACTTTCATCGGCAGAAAAATTAAAGGTATCTGCCTTATGGTAGCTCAAAGCCTGCTCTGTAAACTCCCGAAGCCTTCCACCCACGGTTAAAAGCGCTATGCGGGAAGGATCGTTCTTTGGAAAGGGCAGGAGGTAATTTTCATTGTTTAAGGCTGTAATAGCTTCTATGTCCAACTCCCGGTTGAGGGCGGTTATACCCCTATTCAGATCGGCTGTCAAATTCTTGGTTTCTACCGGTTGCCAGTCGTTTAAACCTGCCATATATTTGGCCATTAATACCTTTTTTACCCGCTTATAAATATCTGAAAGGTGAAGTTCTCCATTGGCAACCGCCTTTTGGATAGCAGCAATACATTGATCCACGTTTTTAGGCAGCAGTAGGATATCATTCCCGGCTTTCAGGGCTTCTACCCCTGCCCGGCCATCTTTATAATAACCGCTTACGCCCTTCATTTCAAGGGCATCTGTGAAGACAAGGCCGTTGAATCCCATGGTATTTCTTAACAGGTCCGTGATGGCTTTTTTGGAAAGTGACATGGGACGGTGGGGCCGGTTGTCAATAGCAGGAATATCCAGGTGAGCGACCATGACCCCTTCCACGCCATAGTTGATCATTTGCTGGAAGGGATACAATTCCAGTTCCTGAAGTTGTTTCATGCTCTTATTGATTACAGGAAGAGTTTTATGAGAATCCACCTGCGTATCACCATGCCCAGGGAAATGTTTGGCTACCGCCATGACGCCGGTGCTTTGCATGCCCCGCATGAGCTGGATGCCCCAATTTGCAACTTTGTATTTATTTTCCCCGAAGGAGCGATCATTAATAACCGGGTTATCCGGATTGTTGTTGATGTCCACGTCCGGAGCAAAATTAATTTGTACGCCGATTCGCTTACATTGTTCACCAATCATCTTTCCCACCTCATAGATCAACAGGCTGTCCTGAATGGCGCCCAGCATCATCTGATGCGGAAAAGAGAGTACACTGTCCAATCGCATCCCCAAGCCCCATTCTCCATCAATGGAAATAAACAAGGGCACTTTTGACAGTTTTTGATATTCATTGGTTAACATCGCCTGCCTTACCGGCGATCCCTGAAAGAAAACCAGGCCGCCAACTTTCTTTTGTGTAATAAGCTCTTTTACATGGCGGGTATGGCGCGCTCCCTTGTTTGAATAAGCCCTGATGAAAATCAATTGAGCAATTCGTTCCTCCTGGTTCATGGATTTGAAAACACTGTCCACCCATGCCCTGGCAAGGACCCGGGCCGGATCCGGACTGGGCGAATCGGGCAGGAAAGGGAAACGATTATTTGCAGGTTGAAAAGCAGATTCCATGGACAGGGTTATCAATAGGAGACCAGTAACTAACAACGATTTTTTCATGCGAATGAACTTCCGGGGTATATGATGATGTTGATTTTTAAAGGCCTAAATTTAGTAATTTTACCCCAAAAAGAAATATTTTGCCTGATATCATCCAATTATTATCAGATCATGTGGCTAACCAGATTGCTGCCGGAGAAGTTATTCAACGGCCCGCATCGGCAGTAAAGGAGCTTATGGAAAATGCTGTAGATGCCGGAGCTACCGATATCCGGCTTCTCATAAAAGATGCAGGTAAAGAACTGGTACAGGTAATTGACAATGGATGTGGTATGAGCCAGACGGATGCCAGGATGAGTTTTGAACGACATGCCACTTCCAAAATTAAAAAGGTAGAAGACCTCTTTCATATTCACACCATGGGGTTTAGAGGAGAAGCCCTGGCTTCTATGGCGGCCGTGGCCCGGATAGAATTAAAAAGCCGGAAACAGGAGGAGGAACTGGGCACGTACATTGAAATTGAAAATAGCCGGGTATTGAAACAGGAACCCTGCTCTTGCCCGCCGGGCACCAGCATAGCCATGAAAAACCTGTTTTTCAGCGTTCCCGCCCGCCGCAATTTCCTGAAAAGAAATGCCACCGAAATGCGGCATATTGTAAATGAATTTATGCATGTGGCCTTTGCCTATCCCAAGATAAACTTCTTCATGGAGGCTAATGGCCAGGAGCTTTTTCACCTGCCCTCGGGAAACCTGAAACAACGAGTGTTGCAACTGCTGGGCCAGTCTTACAAAAGTAAATTGGTGACTGTGCAGGAGAGTACGGATTATTTGAACATGACCGGGTTTGTAGGCAAGCCCGAAGCAGCCAAAAAAAACAGAGGAGACCAGTACCTGTTTGTCAACAACCGCTACATCCGCAGCGGCTATCTCAATCATGCCATTATGGGGGCTTTTGCCGACCTGATCCCTGCGGATCATTTCCCGCTCTATGTGTTGTTTATCGACCTGGATGCTTCCCGCGTGGATATCAACGTGCATCCGACCAAACAGGAGATTAAGTTTGAGGATGAAAAAATTATATACGCCTTCGTGCAATCGGCGGTCAAACACGCGCTGGCTCAATTCAGCATTACGCCTACGCTGGATTTTGAGCTAAACAAAAATATCCAGCAATTGTCCGCTATTTCAAAACCCTTTACCGAGGCTCAAAAGGAGGAAACCACGCAAGGGAATATTTATAAAGGATTTACACAAAAGCATCAGTCTCACACGATTTCCGGGGGGAGCAACCTCAGCCACTGGCGGGATATCTATCCTCCCAGGGACACTGCTTTTCCTACCGTCCCGTCACGGGAAGATACGGCTGATGATGAGGAAGACGATCAGATGGCTGCGCTTGACGTGGACCCCACACCACGCAAGCCCCAACAGATTCACGCTCGCTATATCCTGCAGCAGATCAAATCGGGCTTTATTCTTATTGACCAACAGGCAGCGCATGAGCGGGTTTTGTACGAACGATACCTGGAAGCTTTTGAAAAGCAACCACTTTCCTCTCAGCAATCCTTGTTTCCCGAAACCCTGGAGCTCTCTCCCGCAGATTCCACCTTGTTGACAGAAATGCTGCCCGATCTCAAAAGGTTGGGTTATGAAGTACAACAAATTGATAAAAATGCTTTTGCTATACACGGCGTCCCTTCCGACCTGGAAAGTGGTAACGAGAAACAATGTATAGAAGGGCTACTGGAGCAATTCAAACATTTCAACCCCGACTTGAAAACCGGCAAAAGGGAAAAAATGATCCGTTCCCTGGCTCGTCAACATGCCATAAAGCCCGGAAAAACCCTAACTCCGGATGAAATGCAAAATCTGATAGACCGGCTATTTGCCTGTACCCAGTCCCAAACCAATCCTTCGGGACGGTTTACCTATATTCCTTTCAGGATAGAGGAACTAGATAAAATGTTTGGAAGGTAATTTCCTGAAACTCAAAACCTCTAACTATGTCCATCATATTAACCATACGAAATCAGACGCCTATTATGGGAGATAATTGTTTCCTGGCGCCTAACGCTACTATAGTAGGGGATGTTATCATGGGTGACCAATGCAGCGTATGGTTCAACGTGGTAATACGTGGAGATGTCAACAGCATCCGCCTGGGAAACAAAGTGAACGTGCAGGATGGCGCCGTAATCCACTGTACCTACCAGAAGACACAAACTCTTATTGGGAATAATGTTTCCATTGGCCACAATGCCATTGTTCATGGATGTAAAATCGAAGACAATGTACTGGTTGGCATGGGAGCCATTGTGATGGATAACGCAGTCATTGGAAGCGGTTCCATCATTGCCGCCGGTGCGGTGGTGTTGGAAAATACAAAAGTAGAACCCGGGAGTATTTATGCCGGAGTACCGGCCCGTAAAGTGAAAGAGGTCAGTCCAGAATTGAGAGAGGGTGAAATTGTACGCATCGCAAATAATTATGTTAAATATGCCGGATGGTTTAGACGTAGAGAAAATTCATGAATTTTCTCTAC
>CAYRBD010000121.1:0-2368 GCA_964422465.1 uncultured Chitinophagaceae bacterium | reverse complement strand
CCGAAAAAGGGGTTCTCCGTTCGGCTTCCTCCCCTTCTGAGAAATCAACGAGCAGTACAGAAAATAAAAATCCGGCAAAACAACCTGTGGCTGCCGATAGCACAACGACAGCTGCTTCAAAGAAGAAAACAGACCGTTGAAACCTCTTTGCGTAACTCGGTGATGCTTTGCGTAGCTCGGCGTTATAGCTTTATGTTGTAACGCAAAGAACCACAGAGGAGCAGAGTACCACAAAGAGCGGTCCCAAAAATGCGCTGCGCAACTCCTTGATATAGCCTTATGTTGTAACGCAACAGAACGCGAAAAAGCAAAGACAACCTTAATTTTAAAAATAAGGTTTATATTGCATAACCCTGAAATCTATTGCTGTAAATCCTGGTTTTTCAGCCTTCATTTTTTTAAAAGCAACGAGGCTGCCTACCGCTCTGTTAGCTGATCCGGAGGGCGCTGTAAGGGTAACTGTTTTTATCAGCCGGTGGTCGGCAGGATGTTGAAAACTATGAATACGGGGGACTTCGTCAGACAGGAGTTTTAGTTTCAGCTTATAAGTTTTCAAATGTCTGCGAAAGAAATACTCGGGACCATTTTTACTGTTTCCACCGGTAAACAGTAAGGTATCTACCCTGGGATGAAGATTCAGGATGGCTATTAAATCACGCAATTTCACATCCTGCATCCCAATATCTGAAGCATTTACTTCCTTCCGTTCCGCAGAAGCTACCATGTCGCAGATTCCAATTCCTCTTTCATTCAGGAAGCGTTGCCGTTGTTCAATAGCCTCTTTCGTATTTTCAAATTTTAAATGTAAATTAAAAATCCGGTCTAAAATAATCCATAGCTGCCCATCGCGGCTGCCGTAACAGAAGTCCACATCTCCTTCTTTCAGCAAACCCGTAGTGAAGCGGGGAGGAGGCAGTGTGCCCACTATCAGTTTGGTAGCCGAAACCGGAATGTAAGGCGCATAGGGATGGAAATGGTGAAATAAATTTTTGCTTTGACCATCTAAGGTTTTTGACTGGGGGGAAACCCTGATTTTCATAGCTGTATGCTCTTTTTTCAAAGGTACCCCATATCGTTAAATATTCAAGACCCGTTTGAGTAACCGAGGTAATAAGTCCACAATTTCACCCCTTGTTGAGTATAATAGAATCTAAAATTATCAGGTAGCTCTCAAATCGCTTCAGCTCAATCTTGCCCTCTGCTACCGCCTGCTTTACCGCACATCCCGGCTCATTTACATGCAGGCAATTGTTAAATTTACATTGATTCAGATAGGGTTGCAAGTCTAAAAAATATTGGGATAACTCGGCTTTTTCTATATCTAATAATCCCCATTCCCGGATACCTGGGGTGTCTATTAACCTGCCCCCGAAAGGCAAATCAAACATTTCGGCAAAGGTCGTCGTATGCACCCCTTTCTCCGACCAATTGCTTATGTTTTGTGTTTTCTGGTTCAGACCGGGTATTAAGGTGTTGATAAAGGTGCTCTTCCCCGCTCCCGAATTGCCGGCTATAAGGGTTGTCTTATCCTTTAACAACCTCTGCACCTGTAGCGTAACCTCCTCTTTCAAGGCAGAAAACTTTAATACCGGATAGCCCATCCTGCCATAGATTTCCCGGATATTATCAAACTTCAGCCAGTCTTTTTCCTGGTAAATATCTGTTTTGTTAAACATCAGCAATGCGGGGATGTGATAAGCCTCGGCAGTAACTAAAAAGCGATCAATAAACCCGCGGGGCGTAAAGGGCTGACGTAAGGAAGCCAGTAAAACCACCTGATCTAAATTAGCTGCAAGTACCTGACGTTGATACCGTGGATTCGGAGAGGCACGGACCATATAATTTTCCCGTTCCTCAATTTCAGAAATGACTGCGCTATCCTGCCCGTCCTCTGAGTGAAGCCTTACCCGATCACCTACGGCTATAGGGTTGGAAGAACTAATTTCGTGATCCAGTTTCATTTTACCCGCCAGGCGGGAGGGTCTTACTACGCCATCTTCACAATGAGCCGAATACCAACTTCCCGTAGATTTATAAATGGTTGCTTTCAAATCAAAATGTTAAATCAAGGCAGTAAAATTACCTGCTTTAGCCGAACAAACCCTATGTTTGCATAAATTTATTGCAGGCAAATGTCAGAAATTTCGGAAAAATCTCATAGCAGACAAAAAGGATCCTCCGTTTGGGGAATTCTCCTGCTGTCCGCATTTTTTCTCAGTTTATTGCTGCCCCGCTGTGCACAAATTGTTGCCCCTACCGGGGGGCCTAAAGACACCCTGCCTCCCGTATTGCTGAATGCAACCCCGCCGGATTCTACTCTGAATTTTACCCAAAGAACCATCACCTTTAATTTTGATGAATTTATCCA
>CAYRBD010000120.1:0-8296 GCA_964422465.1 uncultured Chitinophagaceae bacterium | reverse complement strand
AACCATTCAACCATATAACCATTTACCTATCCATCCACCATGCAACAATATTTCATCGGAATAGATATCGGCACTCAGGGAGCCAGAGCGGTTTTAATAAGTTCGGGGGGAGAATTGATCATTGAAAAAGGGAAAGAGTTTGTATTGAACGAAGAAACTCGGGAGGAGCAATCCCCTTCGGAATGGTGGGAAACCTCTTTCTTAATTTTGAAGGAGTTGATTGAAGAAATGAGAGAACATGTTGATGTAAAGAATGTTCTTGCTGTCGCTGTTACTTCCACTTCCGGTACGGTTATCCCCTTGGATAAAAATAACTTGCCCCTCCACAATGCATTGATGTATAGCGATAAAAGAGCCGGAGAGGTTGCTTCTGAATGTGAAAGTGCAGCAATAGCCCATTTTGGAAGCCAGCCGGCTTATACACATTTTAGCGCTTCGAGCGGCTTGTGTAAGATGGTGTGGTTTGTCCGGCATTTTCCCCAAAAGGCCAAAAGAATAAGAAGATGGGTACATGCTGCCGATTATATTACGGCAAAATTATGTGGTAATTTTGGTATTTCTGACGAAACGAATGCCTTAAAATCCGGCTATGATATTTTTTCCCGTTCCTGGCCGGAATATATATACAAACAGTTGCCTTTAAAAAGAGATTGGTTGCCGCAGGTAGTTGAAACAGGGAAACCAATTGGTACTTTATCGGATGAGTTATCTCAGAAGTTAGGTTTAAATACTGGAATTGCTGTGGTGGCGGGAATGACGGATGGCTGTGCTTCGCAGGTAGCCTCAGGGGCGGTGAGTGTGGGAGATTGGAATACGACCATAGGTACGACTATGGTAATAAAAGGAGTTACTGAAAAACCGATTCTGGATCCGCAGGGCAGATTGTATAATCACAGGCATCCGCAAGGTTATTTCATGCCCGGAGGGGCTGGCAATACAGGGGCAGACTGGGTAACGTTGGATTTTAAATCGGATTTGGAAGTATTGAATAGGTATGCGGGAAAGATGATCCCCTCCGGGTATATTTCCTGGCCGCTACGAACCGAAGGAGAACGTTTTCCGATAATTGCTCCTCAGGCGCGTGGTTTTGAACCGGATGGATTGACGCAGCCCGAACAATTTGTAGCTAATATGGAAGGGGTGGCTTATTTAGAAAAACAGGCTTATGACCTGATAGAGAGCTTATCAGGCGAGAAAGTGAAAGCCGTTTATACTGCCGGAGGCGGAAGCAATAGTGGGATTTGGTTAAAAATAAGGAGCAATGTGATGAATTTACCTATTTATAAAATGAAGTATGTTTCAGGCGCTGTAGGTGCAGCCGTCTTAGCCGCTTCAAAAACGTATTTTAACTCACTGATGGAAGCTGCAAAGGCTATGACGCAAACAGAAAAAGTTGTGAGACCCGAAAAGCAATTAGTAAAACAATATAAACCGCCTTATGACCAATTTGTTGAAAAGCTGAAGGAGAAAGGGTATTTAAAATAGGTTGAGATTTGTAGTAAAAGACGATATAGAACAGGGATATTTAAACACCATATCACTTTGGCATTTTGGACTGATGTATTAAACTCATAATTAAACGATGCTTACAATCTACCTCCTCCGACATGGAGAAACCGCATGGAATGCCGATGGAAACCGTTATTGCGGACGAACGGATTTGTCTCTGACTCCCAATGGAATTCATCAGGCAGAAGCGGTGCGGGAGAAATTAAAAACCCACTCATTTGATGCTGTTTATTCTTCTCCTTTAATACGAGCCAGAAGAACCGCTGAAATTGTTTCCGGCAGAAAGGATGTTATAATGGACGACCGGTTGATTGAGACGGATTTTGGGAAATGGGAGGGAAAGGCAAAGGAAGTCTTTATTCCTGAAAACCGGGCAATATGGAAAGCCTGGAACGAAGACCCTACCCATGTCCGGGCAGGAGAAACAGGAGATACCGCAGGAGAGGTGGTTTCTCGTGTGGATGCATTTTTTCAGTCTTTGTTGAAAAAGAGAGAGGAGGAAAAAGTTATAGTGGTTGCCCATAATGGAATAAACCGTCTTTACTTATCATATAAGTTGGGCATGCCCCTGAAAAACTATCGGAAATTTTTTCTGGATAATGCATCGGTTACCATTTTTACGCTGGATGAACAAGGGGAAATGATATTGAGGAGTTTGAATAAATAGGAAGGCTACGAGTAAAATATTTTCAATTTGTTTTGCTTTCGTAACCTTTCGTTTTTGATTCTTCAAAACTCTTTTTATTTTTACGACTATTATGGATACACGCAGAAATTTTCTTAAAAAAGCCATGTTGCTGTCGGGGACAGCTGGTCTTTCCGGAGTGATGCCCGAATCTATTCGTAAGGCGCTTTCAATTAATCCTGAAGCAGGGAGCACCTATTTAGATGCGGAGCATGTTGTTATTTTGATGCAGGAAAACCGCTCTTTTGACCATTGTTTTGGGGCCTTGAGAGGGGTTCGGGGATACAATGATCCCCGGTTTATTACCCAACCCGATGGAAATGCTGTTTGGTTGCAAACCGGAAGCAATGGAGAAACTTACGCCCCCTTTCGATTTGATATTCGGGATACCAAAGCTACATGGATGGGGTCTATTCCGCACAACCGGGCCTCTCAGGTGGATGCCAATAACAATGGCCGGTATGACAACTGGCTGGAGGCCAAGCGTTCGGGACATAAAAGTTATCGGAATATGCCCCTGACGATGGGACATTACAACCGGGAGGACCTGCCTTTTAATTATTCTTTTGCGGATGCTTTTACCATCTGTGATAATAATTTCTGTTCGGTTATGTCCAGTACCTGGCCCAATCGTCTGTTTTTCTTCACAGGCAATGTACGGGATAACATGAGCGGCAATGGCAGGGCTATTTTGAATAATACCATTCCCTGGGGATCTGCACATTGGAAAACTTTTGCTGAAAATCTGGAGGACAATGATATTTCCTGGAAGTTTTATCAAAATTCGTTGAGTACGGGCGGTGGATTGACGGGGGATGAGCGTTCCTGGCTTTCAAATTTTGGACTGAATACCTTTGAATTCTTTTCCCAGTTTAATACGCGATTTTACCCAAGATATGTAGAATCGCTCAAAACCCGTGCAAAAGCCCTGCCGGGACAAATTGCCGATTTAGAAAAAAAGATAACGGCTTTATCCTCCTCGGATAAAAATTATAGTAAAATAAAAAGGGAAATAGCAAAGAAAAAAGAGGTCCTTTCGGATACAAAAAAGCAGATTCAGGAGTGGACCCCCGAAAATTTTGAGAAATTATCCCGCTATCAAAAGAACCTTTATGAGAAGGCTTTTACCACCAATAAGGGAAACCCCGATTACATGAAGTTGGAGAAGCTCCAGTATGAAGATAATGGAGAAAAGAGGGAAGTCATTATTCCAAAGGGTGATCCGTTTTATCAATTTAGAAAAGATGTAGATTCCGGGAACCTCCCTACCGTATCCTGGTTTGCTGCTCCTCAAAATTTTTCTGATCATCCCAGTGCCCCCTGGTATGGCGCCTGGTACACTTCTGAAATATTGGATATCCTAACCAGGAACCCGGAAGTGTGGAAGAAAACCATCCTCATTATGACTTATGATGAAAATGACGGTTATTTTGATCACCTTCCGGCTTATGTCGCACCTGATCCTCGGGAGCCCGAAACGGGGAAATGTTCTCCCGGTGTAGGAAGTACAGGAGTGGAATTTAGCTGGCGGGAGCAGGAACTTAGAGAGGGAATATCCAAAAGCAATGCTCGTACCGGTCCCGTAGGGTTAGGCTTTAGGGTGCCCATGATTATTGCTTCTCCCTGGAGTCGTGGCGGAAAGGTGTGCTCTCAGCTGTTTGACCATACTTCTACTTTACAATTTCTGGAACAATTTCTAAATAATAAATTTAATAAGAAAGTCAGACAGACCAATATCAGCAACTGGCGAAGAACAATCTGTGGAGACCTGACTGCCGTATTTGACCGCTACGAACCGGATAAACAACACAAAGTGGATTTCCTGAAAATGGATGCTTATGTAGAAAGGATTTATAACGCTAAATTTAAGGATGCTCCCAATGATTTTAAACCCCTGACCGCCAGTGAAATAGCTGAAATTAATAAGGCGCCTTCGGCATCCAGACTTATGAACCACCAAGAGCCCGGAACGCGGATAGCAAGGCCCCTTCCTTATCAATTATACGCAGATGGACAGTTGAGCGCAGACAGGAAAACCTTTCAAGTGAACATGAAGGCAGGGAGTAACATTTTTGGAGAGAAATCGTCCGGTTCCCCCTTTAAAATATATGCACCGGGAAGATATAAGGTAACCCGCTCTACTTATAAAGATATAGATTATAAAGAGAAGAACAGGCAACCCAAAAAGCCGGGGTTTTTTGAGGCAGGCCGCTCCTGGGATTATGCTGTAACTGCCGGGGATAGTTTGTCTGATGAATGGCAGTTAAGTCGTTTTGAAAAAGAAGAATATCATTTGCGGGTTTATGGGCCCAATGGTTTTTTCAGGGAGTACAAGGGAAATAAAAATGATCCGGCCCTGGTTGTGAAATGTGAATATCAGCGTTCTCGCTTATTGAAGACGGTACCGACAGGAAATATAACCTTAGAGATTACAAATGAGGACAAAACTCACCCGATAGAGGTGCTAATCGAGGATCAATCTTATAAAAACGGGTCTGTTCAGAGGCTTATCCCGGCAGGAGAGTCCCAATTTGTAGCATTGGATTTAAAGAAATCTTCAGGCTGGTATGATTTTGTGGTTCGGGTAAAGGAGAATGCAGGTTTTAGTTATCGCTATGCCGGTCATGTGGAAACAGGCAGGGAAAGCATCAGTGATCCATTAATGGGAGGAGAAGTAAGTTGAATACTATGAAAATAAGATGTGTTTTTTAAAAGGATTCTCGCAGATTGTGCAGATTTAAATCCGCAAATTCTCGCGAAGGGAAATATTTTTTGAAATTCAGATTAATGACTCAGAATGAACTATCATATGTTATTCGTGGAGCCATTTTTAGAGTATATAATAAGGTAGGCCAGGGTCTGCTTGAATCAGCCTACGAAAAAGCTCTGGTTTATGAACTCAGGGAAAAAGGTCTGAAGGTTGGTACGCAGGTGGGTTTACCTTTTCAATATGAAACTGAACGTCTTGATATAGGATATCGTCTTGATATAATGGTGAATAATAAGGTTATTAAAGAAGTAAAATCCATAGATTCCCTTGCAGATGTACATTATAAACAACTCTTGACCTATTTAAAATTGTCTGGTTTAAAACTTGGAATACTTGTTAATTTTAACATAAGCCAGATTGATAAAAATATCAAGAGGATCGTCAATAATCTATAAAATAGTATCGTTACGGGATGAATCGGATTCCATTATTTAATCTGCGAGAAAAATCTGAGATATCCGCGAGAAAAAGAAATAGATATCGGTAAAAATAATTAACAATTGAAAATTTTTTGATTACTTTAAAATAAAAATAATGAAAATGATCCATTATGCCCTGACGCTTGTTTTTGTGGTAAGCCTTTTAGCTTCCTGTAGTGAAAAGAAGCCTTCTTTTGATGAACAGGCTCACCGTGGGGGCCGCGGTTTGATGCCGGAAAACACCATTGCATCAGAAAAAAATGCCATTAATTATAATTGTACGATGGAAATGGATTTGCAAATGACAAAGGATAAAAAAATTGTGGTATCTCATGATGCTTATTTAAACAGCCTTTTCATACTTACCCCAGAAGGAGATACGATGACAAAAGAAGAAGGGCACAGCAGGCTGATTTACAACATGACTTACGATAGTCTCGCAAAGTATGATGTGGGTTCCAAGCCGTATGATGCCTTCCCCGAACAGAAAAAAATGGTTGCGAGGCGTCCGCTTTTGAGCGTATTAATTGATTCTGTAGAGGCCTATGGGAGGCAAAAAGGGCATATCAATCACTATAACATTGAGTTGAAGACCAATCCGAAATTTGATGGTAAGTATTATCCCAGCCTGGCAGAGTATGTGGACTCGGCTATGAATATTATCGAAAGAAAGGGTATTGCTTCCAGAACAATGATACAATCTTTTGATGTAAGAGCCCTGCAGATAGTTCATAAAAAATGGCCTGATGTAGAGATATCTTACCTCGTTGGAGCTAAGGATAAACAGCCTGTAGAGGGATATATTAAAGATTTAGGATTTAAACCCGATATCTTTAGTCCTAATTATAATTTATGTACGGCGGAGAGAATTAAAGCTTTTCATGAAAAGGGAATACGGGTGATCCCCTGGACGCCGAATACGGTGGAAGAAATGCAAAAGCTGAAGGATATGGGAGTGGATGGAGAAATAACGGATTATCCGAATCTATATGCACAGTTGAAGTAAAACGATCGAAGCTATGATGAAACGGCTTTTTTTTCTGTTCTGTTGTTGTTTGATCTTCAGACCGGGCTTTTCCCAGTCAGGAATCTCCTGGTGGAATCCTGCAACTTCTGAATCTCCTGTAATAGAGGGGCAGGGCTGGCATCAGGGGCTGGTGCATTTTTATGACCGGTTGCCGGCAAAAGCGGAGCATAACGTCCGTAAAGCGGTTTGGTCTCTTTCCCATGATGCAGCGGGATTGAAAATTCGTTTTCGTGCGAAGACAACAGATATTTATGTTCGATATACAGTGGGTGGAAAATTAAACATGCCTCACATGCCTACCACCGGGGTAAGCGGAGTGGATTTATATGCAGTAGATGAAAATGGCGCCTGGCAGTGGGATGGGCAATGGTCAGGGGGATTCCATTTTGGCGACACAATTACCTATCATTATACTTCTTTGCCGGATAAATATACCAAGGAATACCATTTGTATTTACCACTGTATAATAATGTAGAATGGCTGGAAATAGGGGTGCCTGATAACGCAACATTGACATCGCTTTCGGTAAGCCCGGATAAACCGGTTGTGGTTTATGGAACCTCTATCGCGCAAGGGGCCTGTGCTTCACGACCAGGAATGGCCTGGACTTCCATTCTTGGCCGGAGATTGCATCGCCCGGTAATTAATCTTGGTTTTTCAGGAAATGGCAGGCTGGAAGAACCGGTTGTACAATTGTTGACGGAATTAAATCCCGAAATTTATGTTATTGATTGCCTGCCCAATATGAGTGGTTTTCCGGATGACACCATTGCCGCGCGCCTTACCCATACTGTTACTACTTTAAGAAAAGAAAAGCCCCATGTTCCGGTATTGATAACGGAGCATGCCGATGCAGCTATTGGCTCCCTGGATCAGCGGCTGGAAGGAGGATATAACAGGGTCAATAAGGTAGGGGAACAGGTTTTTGCTCAATTAAAAGCCTCCGGCCTCCAAAATATTTATCTTCTAACTGCAAAGGATATTGGTCTGGATATCGAGAGTACGGTAGCTGGTGTTCATCCCAATGATTATGGAATGGAGCTATATGCAGATGCTTACGAAAAAATAATCAGGAAAATCTTACACCAGCCGGTAGGTGCATATACAACCATGCAGCCTGTAAAACAATACAGAGATAAAAGCTACGATTGGAACGCGCGCCACAGGCAGGAATTGGAACTGAATAAAAAAGACCCTCCAAAAATTGTTTTCCTGGGAAACTCTATTACTCATTATTGGGGAGGGGTACCGGAAGAATCTATTCATAGGGGAGCCGATTCCTGGAATAAATATTTTACTCCTCTGGGCGTACACAATTTTGGTTATGGATGGGATCGTATAGAAAATGTTTTATGGCGGGTATATCATGGTGAATTGGATGGCTTCCGGGCTAAGCAGGTATTGATTAATATTGGGACCAATAACATTGGGTTTAATTCTGATAAGGAGATTGTGGCAGGGTTGAAATTATTGATAGAAGCAGTGAAACAGAGGCAGCCAACAGCAAAGATCCTGATTATCGGAATCTATCCGCGAAAGGGTGGAGAGGAAAGAGTTGCCGGTTTGAATAAAAAAATTGTCCGGTTATGTGGAATAGAGAATGTAAACTACACCGATCCCGGTGTCCGGTTGCTGGATAAATCCGGAAAGATTATTCCTTCACTTTTTTCGGATGGCAGGTTGCATCCCAATGCAGAAGGATATAGGATATTGGGAGAGGCTCTGCAACCTTACCTGGTAAAATGATACAGGCGTTTCACAACGCGCTCACGTTTTATTAAAAATAAATTGTACATTTACATTTACCAAATCATAGAGGATGGATGTAAATGTTACCCACGACCAGGAAACAGAATGGCTAAAGCGCATATCGAATGGTGATGAA
>CAYRBD010000119.1:3248-8297 GCA_964422465.1 uncultured Chitinophagaceae bacterium | reverse complement strand
AAATTGTATAAAGATTTCCGTTCGGATATCCCGGATCTGGAAAAAATATTAGCTCATTATGCCGATCCCGAACCACAGGTTACGGATTTTGATGAAGCCGTTCGTGAGCGAAAAAAGTTTGCCTTGAATGAGCAAAATGGTTTTCGGTCCTGTACGATGGTAAACATGGCTAAGGTGGCAGTTCAGTTGAATCGTTCCTTGTCCTTTGATCCGGAGAAGCTGGAATTTATTAATGATGAGGCAGCCAACAGGTTGTCTGATCAGCCAATGAGGGCGCCGTGGATGATGGGATGAAGGTGGCAGTAGGCAGTAGGCAGTAGCTAAAAGTTTTTGAAAATTGAGTAACTATTTAAATGTTTAGAGGATACAGAGATTTGAAGGTTTATCAACTTGCTTATGATTTAGCAGTGGAGATATTTGAACTCTCAAAGGCTTTTCCAAAAGAGGAAAAATATTCACTGACGGATCAAATTCGTAGATCCTCGCGTTCTGTGTGTGCTAATATTGGAGAAGGGTATAGGAAGAGACGATATCCGAAGCATTTTACCAGTAAAATGACCGATGCAGATGGAGAATGTACGGAGACTCAAATATGGTTGAATTTCTCAAGGGATTGTGAATACATATCAAAGCGAGTACATGACCAACTTTTCATTGGATACGAGGAAGTAGGGAGAATGCTTGGTGGGACGGCAGATAACCCTAATAAATTTCTGCCGAGATGAATTATAAAACTTCAATAATGCAACTGCAACTGCTTCCTGCTACTTTTTACTTTTAACAATAAAAAAAATGAAAAAAATAACCTTAACACTCTCCCTTCTAGTAGCCTTAGGCTTTACCTCCCTTCGTGCTCAGGATTTAACAACGGTTCTTTCACAGATGCCTGCGGGCAATCAGCAGCAGTATGTGTCTTCCATGAAGCTGATAAATAACTTCAGTGAGTCTCAACTGGAGGCGCTGGCCGGTCAACTAAAGTCTTATGGGAGTGACGAAAATACAGCTGTGCAATATGCGCTTCATGGATACGCCGGATATGTGGTGAAAACGGATAGAGAAGCTGCCAGAAAGAAAGCGGTACAGGCTTATGGTCGTGCATTGACAAAAGAAAAAAATTGGATGAACAGGCAGTTTCTGGTTCGTCAATTGCAATTGATGGGAAAAGAAGATGCTATCCCTTTTTTGCAACCGCTTTTAGCCGATTCCTTTTTGGTACACCAGGCTGCTCAGGCTTTGGCAACCATTGGCACTTCCGGTTCAAAAGCAGCGCTTCGGGAGGCATTGAAAAATGCTTCGCCGGTAAATCGTATTTCGCTGGTGGAAGCCCTGGGAGATGCCCGTGATGCAAAAGCTATAAAAATGATTATTCCTTATATAAAAGCGGATGACCCGGCACTGAAGAAGACTACATTATATGCTTTGGCCAATATCGGTGATCCGGGTACTTCAAAAATATTGCAACAGGCTGCCCATGCAGTTAATTTTCAATTTGAAAACACAAACGCCACCGGGGATTTGATGTTGTTTATCAACAGGTTGATCGAAGAAGGGCATAAAAAGGTAGCAAAAAAAGTGATTGCGAAGCTGAAAAAGGAAGTAAAGGCAAAAGAAAGCCCCGCAGTTTCCCAATCTATCACTCATTTTGAAAACAGACTCTCCGGAAAAAAAGTTACTATTCTCAATAAGCTGAGTAAGGGGGAAAAAGATTCGGGTTTTGTGTCCTTATTTAATGGTAAGAATCTGGATGGATGGACTGGAAACAAAGCCGGCTATCGGGTAGAAGATGGTGCTATCGTTGTGCACCCCGGGGGAGGCAGTGGCGGAAATTTATATACGGAAAAAGAGTATGGGAATTTCGTATTGCGCTTTCAATTTAAACTCACACCGGGCGCCAACAACGGAATAGGTATTCGGGCCCCGCTCAAAGGAGATGCGGCCTACGTGGGTATGGAAATCCAGGTGCTGGATAACACGGCTGATCAATATAAAGATCTGCATCCCTATCAATATCATGGTTCGGTTTATGGGGTGATACCCGCTAAGCGGGGGTATCTGAATCCGGTGGGAGAGTGGAACAGCGAAGAAATCCGGGCGGAGGGGACCAAAATTAAAGTAACTTTAAACGGACATGTAATTGTAGATGGAGATATTGCACCCTCTATAGCCAACGGTACCATGGATCATAAATCTCATCCCGGCCTCAAAAACAAGAAAGGACATATTGGGTTTCTTGGTCATGGTTCTGTAGTTTATTTCAGGGATTTGCGCATCAAGCCGCTTCCTTAGTGCTAAAACCATTTATCAAAAGATATCTCCCTTTCAAAAATTTTTAAGCCAATGAGCTAAAAAAATGAAAGGACTTTAAAAATAGTTGTATATTGGCCTTTGTTTCTTAATGGATTTTAAATATTACTATGGCAGCATTTCAAATTAAAAAGTCATCCAAGGTGTATGATGTATGTATTGTTGGGTCCGGAGCAGGAGGAGGGATGGCCGCCTACGTTTTAACCAAAGCGGGTTATAAAGTAGCCTTAGTAGAGGCTGGTGGGATGTTTGACCCTAAAGACCCCAAATATGTAACCCAGTTAAAATGGCCATATGAATCGCCGCGGAGAGGTGCCGGTACCAATCGGCCTTTTGGTGATTTTGATGCCGCATGGGGAGGTTGGGAAATTGCAGGGGAGCCTTATACTAAAAAAGATGGAACCCGCTTTAACTGGTTCCGTTCCAGGATGATAGGCGGGCGAACGAACCACTGGGGCCGTATTTCCCTGCGGTTTAGCAATCGTGATTTTAAACATAAGAGTTATGATGGCCTCGGTGATGACTGGCCCATCAGTTATGATGATGTGGCTCCTTATTATGACAAGGTAGATAAATTTTGTGGCTTATTTGGTACCAGAGAGGGATTGGAAAATGAGCCGGATGGCTATTTCCTGCCCCCCCCCAAACCCCGGTTACATGAACTGTATATTGAAGGAGGTGCTAAAAAAGCGGGGGTAACCGTATTGCCCTCTCGTATGTCTATGCTTACCCGACCCATTAATAAAGACAGGCAGGTTTGTTTCTACTGTGCACAATGTTCCAGAAGTTGTCAGGTATATGCAGATTTTTCATCTTCTTCTGTCCTGGTTCAACCGGCCTTGAAAACCGGCAATGTGGATTTATTTACCAATGCGATGGTCAGAGAGGTTCTGACCAATGGAGAAGGGCAGGCAACCGGTGTTTCCTACATTAATAAGGACGATCTGCAGGAATATGAATTGAAAGCTAAGACTGTTGTTTTAGCCGCCAGTTCCTGCGAATCTGCTCGTTTGTTACTGAATTCAAAGTCGGCTCAGCATCCCAATGGGTTATCCAATTCCAGTAATGTGGTTGGGAAATATCTCCATGATTCTACGGGAGCGGACCGGGGTGGAATTCTTCCCGAACTTTTTGGCCGCAAACGCTACAATGAAGATGGTGTGGGGGGGATGCACATCTATTCTCCCTGGTGGTTGGATAATAAAAAATTGAACTTTCCCCGCGGGTATCATATTGAATACTGGGGAGGGATGGGAATGCCCGGCTATGGTTTTGGCTGGGGGATCGAAGGAATGAATGGCACTTATCCGGATAGGAATGGAAAAAAGAAGGCTGGTGGCGGTTATGGTGCCTCTCTGAAGGATGATTATCGTTATTTTTATGGTGCCGGTGTTGGTATGTCCGGTCGGGGCGAATGTATAGCCCGGGAGGATAATTATTGTGAGATTGATCCGAATATGGTGGACAAATACGGTATCCCGACATTACGGTTCCATTATACCTGGAGTGATTATGAAATCCAACAGGCAAAACACATGCAAGATACTTTTGAAGAAATCTTGCATAAAATGGGCGCTATCCCTACTGGTAAAAAACCGGGTCCCGAAAGCAATTATGGCTTGCACGATCCGGGGGAAATTATTCATGAAGTGGGTACCACCCGGATGGGAAATGATCCAAAGAAATCTGTAGTGAATAAATACAATCAGGCTCATGATTGCAAGAACCTTTATATTATGGATGGAGGCCCCTTTGTCTCCCAGGCTGATAAGAACCCAACCTGGACAATATTGGCCCTGGCCTGGCGGGCTTCCGAACACATGATCGGGGAAATGAAAAAACGAAATATTTAACCTTTTTTATTAATAGTTGGAAAAATGGATAGACGAGATTCGTTGAAAACGTTAGCCCTGAGTACCCTTTCTGCAGGTTTACTATTGGAGGCCTGCAATACCAAAGAAGGGAAAAAGGGGAAAGGCGTCAATGCCGAAAGCAGTGAGAACATTGCTGCTGCCTGGGCCGGGAAGTTTAAAGACTGGGAAGTGTCTTCCGGACGGCAGGAATTTGAAAGAGAACGGGACAAAAGGCTCATGGATGAGAAATTCTTTAATGCACATGAGATGAAGACCATAGCTGTATTGGCAGATATTATCATTCCTAAAGACGATCACTCCGGTAGTGCCACCGATGCAGGTGTTCCTGACTTTATAGAATTTATAGTGAAGGATATGCCACAGCATCAAACGCCTATGAGAGGAGGACTTCGGTGGATGGATTACCAAACCCTTAAACGGCATGATAAAGCTTTTGTAGATTGTGATAATAAACAGCAACTGGAATTGGTGGATGAAATTGCTTGGCCGTCAAAAGCGAAACCTGAAATGCAACAGGGCGTGCGGTTTTTCAGCCTCATGCGAAACTTGACCGCAACCGGTTTTTTCTCCAGTAAGATGGGAATTAAAGACATCGGTTATGCGGGAAATACCCCCAATATTTGGGATGGAGTACCGGAAAATGTACAGAAACAGTATGGGAAATTCTATAGTGAAAAACAGCTAAAGGAATGTGTTAAAAAGAAAGACCATAACACCATGTTTAATTTTGAAACGGAAGCGTAAATGAAGCAGGAGCAGCGTTGCCTGAGCGAAAACGAAGGGTAGGCAGTCGGCAGTTTGCAGTTGCCAATTTGCAGTAAACAGTAAGCAGTTGGCAGTATAACATTGGAACTATTCTGAAACAACTCTG
>CAYRBD010000119.1:0-3148 GCA_964422465.1 uncultured Chitinophagaceae bacterium | reverse complement strand
TGGAACTATTCTGAAACAACTCTGAAACATTGAAACATTAAAATCAAATAAAAAGAAAAAAATGGCTGAAAAAAAACGACAGATCAAAAATTCTCCTTTATCCCGCAGGCACTTTCTTCGGAATGCATCAATTGCTAGTGCCGGGTTTTATATTGTTCCCCGGCATGTCCTTGGAAGGGGATATGTGGCACCGAGTGATAAATTGCTGATTGCCGGTGTAGGGGCCGGTGGAAAAGGAGGAGATGATGACCGGCACTTTGCAAAAACAGGTAAGGCAGAAATTGCTTTTTTGTGTGATGTAGATGACCGTCAGGCTGTACAAAACCGAAAATTATTCCCTAAGGCCAAATATTATCATGACTGGCGGGAGATGTTTGAAAAAGAACATAAGAATTTTGATGCGGTAGATGTAGGTATCCCGGATCACAATCATGCTACGGTTGGCTTTCATGCCATGCAGTTAGGTAAACATGTATATGTTCAAAAACCACTGACACATGATATTTGGGAAGCTCGCATGATGGGTGAAGCAGCCAAGCGCTATAAAGTAGTTACCCAAATGGGAGATCAGGGGACTTCCGGCGATGGCGTACGTCAGTTGATGGAATGGTACGAAGCCGGCATCATTGGAGAAGTACATACAGTGCATTGCTGGACCAACAGACCGGTATGGCCGCAGGGAATTCCCTGGCCAAATAAAAAACCGCCTGTACCCAAAGGATTAAATTGGGATTTGTGGCTGGGTACTGCAAATAAGAGAGATTATGAAGATTTGGTTGTTCCCTTTAACTGGCGTGGCTGGTGGGACTTTGGAACCGGCGCCATTGGTGATATGGCCTGCCATATCGTAGGCCCGGTATTTAAAGTATTGAAATTACAATACCCAACTGAGGTAACATGTAGTCTTAGTACGCCTTATGTCAATAACTGGCAGCAGGCTTATTACCCGAAGAGTGGTCCGGTTTCCTCTTATTCACAGTTGAAATTTAAAGGGAAAAACGGACAGACAATTAATTTGTCCTGGATGGACGGAGGAATGCAGCCCGCCCGCCCGGAAGAATTGGGGCCGAATGAAATTATGGGAGGAAAAGGTGATAAAGGCAATGGCGTGATCTTTGAAGGAACCCGCGGTAAAATGATGTGCGGTGTTTATGGACAGGATCCTCAATTGCTGCCTACGAATTTGACTAACGATGTAAAAGTTCCTCAGAAATATCCACGTGTTCCCGGAGGCGCCAATGGGCACTACGGACAGTGGGTGGATGCCTGCCTGGCGGGGTATCAAAAAGATTATCCCGGTAATGCAGCAGTAGGTGATGGTAATGAAAAAGCTTATGTGGATTCTCCTTTCACCAGTTATGCCGTTCCGCTGACCGAAAGTATTTTAATGGCTAACCTGGCCATGCGCAGCTTTAATATTGAAAAGCCAAATAAAGATGGGAAGGGAACCTATTTCCCCGGACGTGGAATCACACTGCAATGGGATGCTGATAATTTGAAAGTAACCAATTTTGATGAGGCCAACCAATATGTAAAACGCACGTACAGAGAAGGATGGCCGGAACTAAAATTTTAGTTTTTTCATTGTTAATTAAAAAGGCGAAGCTGGTTGAATGCTTCGCCTTTTTTCGTTAAGGAATTAGTTCTTTCAGCAATTGGAGCGCTTTCGGAAACAAGATGTCATTTTCCAGGTGAATATGCTGGTGAAGATTGGTCTGAAAATCTTTTAAAAGATTTAAGGTTTGTTTATACGATTCTGATGCGTTTTCAGAAGCCGTATAATCTTTTGTGAGCAAGGCTATTTTTCTGAAGGCTTCTTCTTGCGAGTCGTGTTCTTCAGTTAACATCTTTACCCGGTCCTCGATTGCTTTAGCAGGTAGCGATCTCAGATTTTCTTGCGCCTCTTTGGCTTTGGTCATTTTTTTAATAAAAGGGAACAGCATGATTTCCTCTTTTTTCTGGTGCCTGGCAATGTCGCCGGAAGCCTCGTGAAAGATATCTTTTATTCTGAACAGCTCGGGATGCTGCGCGCCATCTGATTCGCATATCTTTTCAATATCAGGTCGAAGCACCTGGATATGCTCTTCTGCGTATTGGTGATAAGTACGAACGATATAGTCTGAAAGTTCATCCAATGGCATGGAGTCAAAATCATTTTGCTCTTTTGCCGTGCCTCCCGTAGGGTTGTTGTCCACGTCTTTTAAGTTTTTCATTATTATTAAATTAAGAATGCAGTATATTCTTTACAAAGCTACTAAATACTTTTTTATTAGGATAAATATGTCTGAAATATTTGGTAATTCAAACTATATTTTGCTAAAACAACAAACAATTCGAATCAGGTTATAAAGTAAAGTTTATGCAGGAGTTACTTCTTTCTGATAAAAAGGATAAGAAGTGGGATACAGATCAGAAAGAAGATGGCTATGAGATAAAAAACATCGTTGTAGGTGAGCAACATGGCTTGCTCTTCAATTATCCCGTGAATGACTCCAAGTGCTTTGGCTCTTGCAGTGGGCCCATCAAATCCTTTTCCGATAAAAAGATGCGTTAGGGAATGTAACCGATGGACTGCCTGCGGATCGAAGGGATTGAGGTTGATGTTTAGGCGTGCTTCATGAAAGGCGCTGCGTGTGGTGAGGTAGGTGGTCATGATCGCAATACCGAATGAACCGCCAAGTTGCCTGGCCGTATTGAGAAAGGCAGTCCCCTGAGGCATCTCTACATTTTTCAGATCATAAAGTGTAATGGTCGTGAGGGGAATGAACAAAAATCCGCCACCAATTCCTCTCAAAATAACGGGTAGTATAAAGTCTTTAGGTCCGGTGTTCATGCTCATACCCGACAATAACAACAAGAATGTGATGTACATGGCAAAGCCGAATGCAGCGAGAAAAATTGGGTGTAGCTTTGTTCGTCTCATAATCTGACCGGCTACCGGCATCATCAGGCCCGCAGCAAGGCTACCCGGCAACAATAACAAACCGGTTTGTTCTGCTGTGTAGCCCAAGAGAGTTTGACAAAAAACGGGGATGACAAAAATGGACCCATATTGGCCGAATCCCCGCATGAATGCAAAAAATATGCCTGCTCCAAAACGGCGATACTTGAGCAGGTTCAGATTCAAGATTGGGGTTTCTACACTAGT
>CAYRBD010000118.1:0-8309 GCA_964422465.1 uncultured Chitinophagaceae bacterium | reverse complement strand
TCAATAGCCTGCATGCCTTACCTATCCTTACTTCCATCAAAAATTGTATGTAGGTTTTTTTTGTTTTGTCTTTAAAAAAACGTGAGAAAGTATATTTACTCATGTTAACCAGTGTTGCCACATCCTCAATGGTAATTTGATTTTGATAATTATTGAAAGTATATTCGAGGATAGCACTTATCCTGGCGTTGTCGATACCGCTGGATTCATAAGTGTACCCATCGGAAGCCAGCACTTCATATTCTTTTCTGTCTGAAACAAGCTGCAGTATATTCAGAAGCGCTATCAATTTTCTGCCAGGAGTGGTATCCAACATGCTTTCCATGATTTTACCTGCATCCAGTTTTGTTTTTCTTGTCAGTTTTAGCCCTCTTCCGCACAACATCAGTACATTTTTGATACCGTCGATCTCCGGCAGGGAAAGGAAGGGCTCACCAAGGATCTCTTTTAGAAATAAGACGGCAATGACTTCTCCACATCCCTTGTCTCCTCCGGTCAGGTATTCCTTTTCATGCCTGTACGAATGTGGAAGGTCGGGTCCCATCAGGATAATGTCTCCGGTTTTGAACGGCCCCACATAATCACCTACCAGCCAGGTGCCCCGGCTTCTTTTAATGAGTACCAGTTCATATTCCGGATGATAATGCCAGTCTGTCCGGATATCCCTGCCTGCATCCTTCCTTATAACAAAGGAACACTCGGGCTGAGGAATTGATTTGCGTAATATCGGTTTCATATAAAGCCCTCCTTAATGATGCCTGTGACGGCGTTTTCTATCCTTTAACAGGTCAGGATAAATATAATAATTATTCCTTTAATAGCATGTCTGTGCCAAAATAATACAATTATTTGCCCTTTTGCAACAAATTATTTGATGCAATCTATTTTTTTAAAATTAAAAAGGAGAGATTGCCTGAATACCACAACCATTTGCCATGATGTGACAAGACATTAAAAATCGTTTGAAATAGGTTTGCATTTGGATGACAGGTGAAATTGTATTTAGATAGGTGCTTACATTTCTCCTGAACGTTAATATTTATTATTTAACCCAAAAATAACAGCTATGAAAAAAGCACTACTATTCACAGGTATGCTTCTGCTTGTGGTTTTTTCCTCCGTCTGTGCGCAGGAGAAAAAAGTGAAAGGGAAAGTAGTGGATCCGGACGGAATCCCGGTAGCTGCCGCTACTATCATTATATCCGGAACTACAATTGGCACTACAGCCGATGCTCAGGGACAATTTTCATTAAATGCTGAAACAGGAGCCAAACTGGAGGTTACCAGCATTGGATTTGAAAAGAAAACAGTAATTGTTCCCGAAGGAAATACACCACTTTTAATTACTTTAAGTTCCAATGCACATCAACTGAATGAAACCATTGTTACTGCATTTGGTATTAAGCACCAGAATGCTAAATTAGGATATGCCGTTTCGGAAGTCAAAGGTTCAGAGATTTCCAGGACCAATACCGTCAATCCGATAGCCGGCTTGCAAGGCAAAGTAGCCGGTGCCATGGTTAGTGTTCAGAGTGCCGGCGGCGTGCAAAGCTCCCCATACATTCAGATTCGGGGCGCGAGTGTACTGGGTGGAAACAATCAACCTATTTTTGTAGTAGATGGCAATGTCCTCCAGAATAATTTGGATGCCGGGGCCGACAACGCCAGTACCGGCTCACAGCTCATGAATCTCAACCCTGATGATTATGCCTCTATTACGGTATTGAAAGGGGCAGCTGCCACAGCGTTATATGGTTCCCGCGGCATTAACGGCGCCATTGTAATTACAACCAAATCAGGCCAGAAAGAAAAAGGAATAGGCGTAGAATTAAGCAGCACTTACCAGACTTCGGTTGCCTATGCTCCTTTTATGAAGTTGCAGAATGAATATGGCATGGGAGGATATAACAGGAATGGGGCTTTCCGATCAGATGGCACACAAAACTACACCAACTACAGTTTTGGACCTAAGTTCGACGGAACGATGCACCCTGTCGTGTATGGAGTAACAGGAGATTCAATAATGGCACCCTATGTTGCCCGCCCGAACAATTGGAAAACTTTCTTCCATAATGGAAAGTATGTCAACAATAATATCTCCTTGAGTGGAGCGAGCGATAAGTTTCATTACCGTATCGGGTATTCCAATACCAGCGATGAGGGTACCTTACCCAACAACGGACTGAAAAGAAACGCTGTAGATATAAAAGCCGGAGGAGACCTCAACAAGGTGTTTTCCGTACAAATGGGGGTCAACTACGCCAATACCGTATGGAAGAATGCTTATAGTCAGGGAAGATATTTCTGGTCAGGTGGACAAAATTTAGGTTTTAACGTTTTTTATACGCCCAGAAATACTGATTTTGCCCGGTGGTATAAGAACTATCGCAATTCCGATAATACTATAAAATCAAGTAATTTCAGCTTTGTAACTAATGGCTTTGCTATTTTGGATAAGAATAATTTTTCTCAAACGGAAAATTCGTTTCTTAGCTTTTTACAATTAAAGGCACAGGTTACGCCCTGGTTGGATTTTAGTGCGAGGGGGAATATCAATTACCTGAAAGAAAATAAAGAAACCAAGAATTACGGCAACGGCCAAAATAATTCCGGTGGTAAGTTTGCAGTAGCACAAAGTAATAGCAATAAATATGATATTTTATTTTCAGGGCATGCCACCAGGCAATACGGTGATTTTGGTATAGATTTCCGGATATTGAACGAATATTATGGCAATATGTTGGGGGAAAGCTCATCTGCTACTACGGACGGCGGTCTGAAAGTCCCGAATGAATTCTTCCTGGCCAATTCACAAAATGCACTTGTTGCTAAGGATTACACTTATGATTATACCGTTCCTTCACAGTTAACAATTGGATTGGCAGGTGATTTGAATTTAAGCTATAAAGATTACTTAAATCTCGAAATAACTGGACGAAATGACTGGCTCTCTACGCTGACTTACCCGAAAGGTGTACCGGGAGCTAACAATTATTCCATATTTTATCCTTCTGTTAACCTTTCTTATATTTTTACCAGTCAATTTAAGGATGCCATGCCATCGTGGTTAACCTTTGGAAAGATCAGGGCCTCTCTTGCTTATGTGGGCAATGCAGGTGTAGCCGGTGCATATTCCACAGGAACAGGCTTTTTACCGGATAATATAATCAATAATGCAGGGCAGTCCGTGCCGTCTGCAACGCAAATTAACGGGAATATTTTACCTAATCTGGATCTAAAACCACAGCGCCAGAGGGCCTTAGAGTTTGGCACCCACTTATCCTTCCTTGGGGATTTGGTTAATGTGGATTTTACTTGGTATAAAACCAATACTTTTAATCAGCTGTTACAACTGCCGGGAGTAGCTGAAACAGGCTATAATACCCTATATATTAATGCAGGAAACATCCAAAATACGGGAATTGAATTTACGGTTGATGTAAAACCTATTCGTACAAAAAACTGGGGATTGGATATAAGTATCAATGGCGCTCATAACAAGGATAAAATCATCAATTTCTATCATTCAAAGAGTGGTAACATCACAGAGTGGAATAATTCAGGAAATTATGAAGGGGCTTCTGTTTGGTCTTATG
The DNA here is from genome assembly GCA_964422465.1 of uncultured Chitinophagaceae bacterium. Classification (GTDB taxonomy): domain Bacteria; phylum Bacteroidota; class Bacteroidia; order Chitinophagales; family Chitinophagaceae; genus FW021-bin31. The sequence goes on along the minus strand of CAYRBD010000118.1, from coordinate 4,713 downwards.
AAGGCGGTAATTACGGCCAAATGGAGGTTAATGCTAATGGTAGTATCGCCTTCCAAATTGATCCTAAGACGGGATACCCCATTATTACGAACGGCACCAAACCATCTGTAACAAACGGAAACTTTAATAATGGCAATGCCACCAACCCGATGCCGGATACGTTCAGCATTGCTTCTTACCAATATGTGTATGATACAGCCCAGAGAGTGCCCATGGGCAGCATTCAGCCAAAATTTATGGGCGGGGTTTTATTAAATCTAAGGTACAAGAACTTTAATTTGTTTGCCCAGGTGGACAGTCGCTTTGGAGGTTATGTCTATTCCGAATCCTATACTTATGCCATGAGTGTGGGTACTCCGCAACAATCCCTGAGATACCGCGATAAAGCGCATGGAGGAGTAGCGCTCATCAATCCTTATACAGGCGAAACCGAATACAATGGAGCTGTGCCCGATGCCATATTCGGGCCTGGTTCGGTAGGGAACACTTCTGCCAAAGCCGCCCAAACAGATATTTCCGGGATGACCTTTAAGCAAGCTTACGATCAGGGATTAGTACAGCCCTGGTTAGCTGGAGCGTATTATGACGGGAGTCCCGGATTTAACGGAACCTACGACTGGGAAAACGGCATTAATTATAATGGCGCCATTGCTGAGGAAAGCTGGGTCATGTTGCGGGAAATTTCTTTAAGCTATCATCTGCCGGCAGCTGTTGTCAGCAAAACGAATGTGCTACAAGGAGCCAGCCTAACCCTGTCGGCAAGGAATATCGGCTATTTGTATAATTCTTTGCCGGGTGGCCAAAACCCTGCTTCTGTCATGAGCAACAATCCGCTATATCCCTATATCACAGGCGGAATACCGTTTATACGCAGTTATGCTGTCCGGTTAGACCTTAAATTTTAATCTCTAAAATTCCAAAGTAATGAAAATGATGAATAAATATATAGCCGGAGCATGGGCAATAATCATGGTAGTGGTCCTGGGTACCTCCTGTAAAAAAGAAATGATCAAGCTCAATACCAATCCGAATTCTCTGTCAACCACCAATCCGGAATATTGGTTTACCGGCGCTACCGAAGATTTTAACCTGACTACCCGGGCGCAACTGATCAACCGATATACCTTCATGCAATATATGCAGTACATTGTCCCTGATGGAGCTAATGCAGACTTAGCGAGTGCATATTGGGCGCCCGGTGCGACCACCGGCCCTGCTCCCGCAAAAAGTTCTATATCACCGAGTAGTACTTCCGTGAGCTATTATGATGATTACTATGAAGGGATGGGTTTAAATATGTACCGTATTATTCAACAAATAGATGCAATGCCGGCAAAGGAAAATGTGACTTACCAGAACCTGAAAGCTGTTTGCCAGGTACTAAATGTCTATAGTGCATGGAGAGTAGATGATATTTTTGGTGCAATGATTTATTCCCAGGCATTTGACGTGCAAAAATATCCTTTACCTGAGTATGATTATGACTGGACTTTATATAAAACATTTGATTCCACACTACAAGTAGCAGCCTCCACATTGAAGGCTCATGCTACGGATCAAAGTCAGGTACAACTTGGTACGCAGGATTTCTTTTACGGTGGAAATATGAAGAATTGGCTGGCCTTTGCCAATACCCTGCGCATTCGTATTGCACAGCGATATGCTAAACGGGATCCTTCTCACCTGGTTGAAGTATTAAATGCAATTCAAACCAATTTTAATGGCGATATTATTTCCGGCAATGACCAATCATTTGGATACAATCAAACACAAGGGTGGAACAATAACGTTGACGACATTAACAACCTATTCTTAAATGCAAATGCATCTTATGCCCTGGTAGAGTTTTTGAAGGCTACACGCGACCCTCGCTTGCCATTGATGGTTCGCCAGAATGATTTTGGGTCTAATAGTACGGTATTTCAACAAATAGAAACGATAGGAACTCCTGCTGCTAAAGCAAGATTAGATTCTGTAATAAGCGCGCCGGATGCCTCCCGTTACTGGGGCAAACATGCCTTTCCCGCTTCTCAAACGCCTGCTTACGGATGGACCGGGGCGGGCCGGTTTCAGATTTTTAGCCTGACCAATAATACACAAGCCAGCCTGGGCTACCTTTCTTCCATTCAAGCTCGTTTATTTGTGAAACATGGAGGTTTCACCGGTTTTCAACAAGGCGGCGAGAATGTTGCGCATACAGATGAGAACATAACAGAAGCCGGGAATGATATAAAAATGAGAACTATATATCTTAGTTATGCCGGTACCTGCTTTATGATGGCAGAGATAGCAGCTAAAGGAGGAAATGGGCTAGGTCATTCTACAGAAGAATGGTACAATATGGGGGTGCAAGCTTCTTTCGATCAATATAAAACTATGGGAGAAGCTACAAATGTTCCCGGAGCAGATACATGCCAGTTGGGAAACTACCTTAGTCGTTATCCCTATAACGGTTTAGAAAGTATATATACCCAGGAATGGCTGGCGTTAATGACTAATCCTGAGGAGGCTTGGAATATGTGGAAGCGGACAGGGTTTCCTCGATTTAAAGAAGATTCGGTAGGAAGTAGCTCCGGTATCGCTTACCTGGAACCATTAATAAATGGAGGGCAGGAAATGATCATCCCACGAAGAGCTGCATTCACTATCCAAGATGCCGGATCGCAACTTAATAATGCTAATTTCCAGCTGGCTCTAAAAACGTTAGAATCTAAATCGGACTATGGCTCAGATGGAAATTATGCAATTGGCAGAGTATGGTGGGACATGAAGTGAGTGAGCGATATTGCCCTGAAGAACGGTACAAATGGAGGGAATGTTGTCGTCAGCGGCGGTGTTTCAAAAGTTTTTCATAAGGAGACCATGATTACCTGTTTCCGATCCCGGTGTAGGACCTGTTGCTGAATCCCGGTCTGACCCAAAATCCCAATAGGGATAAATAGGAAATATTTATAACCCTTTACATTATAAATCAATAGATAAACAATGAAATTTAATCAAGAAAAGTATGGGAGGATATTAATCCCGATGGTAACCCCGTTTAAAGAGGATCAGGGATTGGATCTGGATAAGGCGCAAGCGCTTGCCTGCTTCCTGGTCGATTCAGGGAGAGCGGATACCCTTATTTTATGTGGTACCACCGGTGAATTTGCGACTATGACTTTTGAGGAGCGGGTAGCATTATTTCAAGCAGTTAAAACTGCTGTGGGGGATAAGCTCCCACTCATAGCTGGTGTGGGTTGCACTTCCACGATTGAAACAATAAAACTGGCCCAAAAAGCGGTAGAAATAGGATACGAAACCGTAATGGTTATAGCGCCTTATTTTTCCAAACCCAACCAGGCGCAGATCTATGAACACTTTCGCCTGGTTGCAGAATCGGTTGATCTGAATATATTGCTTTATAATATTCCCATTTTTACCGGTGTAAATATTGAACCGGAAACACTTTCCAAACTGGCTGAAATAGGGAATATAGTAGCCATAAAAGACGAAGCCGAACTTAATCCTAAACAGGTTACGGCATACCTGAATGCTACACCGGAAGAGTTCATTATTTATAATGGCGATGATACGATGATCCTTGAAACCTTTGCACAAGGCGGAGGTAAAAGGATCGGTGGTGTGGTAAGCGGCGCTTCCCATCTGTTGGGCCATGAGATCCGGCAGATGATTGAGGACTTTCTTTCAGGTAAAGTACAGCGGGCTGCTGATAGGCAACGGCGGATCTTCCCTTTATTAAGAATTATGGGACAAAACAACCGTACTAATCCGGTAGCGTTGTGGAAAGAAGCCATGAGGTTGGGCGGAGTGGACGGGGGTATTCCGAGATTGCCCTTTACAAGAGGGACAAAGCAGGAGGTCGCAGCGGTGGAAAAGGTTATGCAAACGCTGGATTTGATCAAACTGGAAAATGCCTGATATGAATAAAGAAAATCTGACCGGCATGGTACCGCCTTTGGTCGTGCCTTTTACGAAGGAAGGCAGCCTGGATGAGGCTGCGTTTAGAGATGAGCTGCGGTATTTATTCAAAAGTGGTATAGACGGAGTAAGTTCTGGCGGAAGTACGGGCGAAGGCGCTTTGTTATCCGATCATGAATTAAAGCGCTGCCTGGAGTTGATAAATGAGGAAAATCGGGATAAATTGCCGGTATATGCAGGCATTATTCGCAATTCTACCCGGGATGTGATTCGCGCGGGTAGGGAAGCTAAAGCGCTTGGCGCAAGCGCATTACTGGTGACGCCTGTTTTTTATTATAGCGCTACGGAAGCTGAGAATTTTTTATTTTATAAAGAAATTTGTGAAAAGGTGCAACTGCCTGTAATTATTTATAACGTAGTGCCCACTAATATTATCAGCCCTTCTTTATTTCAAAAAATTGATGAGATCGACTGGATTGTGGGGATTAAACAGGTTGATCCTGTGAAACTGGCGGAAATTGCTGCGGTAAATAATGGGAAGTACAATGTATATGCAGCCTGCGATCATTTATTGTATAGCAGTTATGTTGCCGGAGCCTGTGGGGCTATTTCCGCATTAGTTACGGTTGCTCCTCATTTATGTGTACAACAGTGGAAAGCATTTAAGCGGGGTGATCAGGAAGAAGCCATGCGCATACAGAAGAAATTACTTCCACTGGTGATCTCTTACTTTAATGTGCCCTTTCCCGAAAAGATTAAAACTTTATTACATTTACAGGGACGAAGTGCAGG
>CAYRBD010000117.1:0-8368 GCA_964422465.1 uncultured Chitinophagaceae bacterium | reverse complement strand
GAGGAAGAGCGACCCCTCTCCCCATAAACTGAAAGCAACGGAGCAATTATCCCTTGATAACCTGGATTTACGCCCCTTTTGTATAATCTTCAACGCAAAAATATGAAAAATAATCAATTGTTCTCCCACCTACAATCCCAGTGGCGGGGAAACAAACTGTTCAGATGTATGAAACTTTCCTTTCTGATTGTCCTTGTTAGTTATATTCAGGTATCTGCTCACGTAAAGGGGCAGGAAGTATTCTCGATCAATATGAGCCATGTATCAATAAATAAGGTACTTGATAAGATCCAGAAGGAGAGTGATTATCGTTTCTTTTACAATGACAAATACCTGAGGCACCTGAATCCGGTTCACCTGGATATACGAAATGCTACGCTTCCAGAAGTGATGGAGCAATTGCTGGACAGCACACTCAGCTATAAGATAATTGATAAAAACTTAGTGGTTATTTCACCTAAAGAAAATCTTTTCTTTCAACATAAGATACAAGGTGTGGTTACCGATGAGAAAGGGAACCCGCTGGCGGGCGTGACGATAAAAGTGAAAGGGTCAACAACAGGGACAGTAACGGATGCAGAGGGGAGATTTTCATTAGTGGTGCCTGAGGATGCCACTTTGGAAGTGAGTTTTGTAGGATTTACTACTAAAAACATTGAAGTGGGATCTCAAACAGACTTTACCATTCAGTTGAAAACTTCATCAACAGGTTTGAATCAATTGGTTGTGGTCGGTTATTCAACACAAAGTAAAAGAAATATTACAGGGGCTGTTGATCAGATATCAGGGGAGGAGATTAGCAGCATACCGATGACCAATATCAATCAGGGATTACAGGGGATGAGCCCCAACGTGAATATTGATATTCTGGATGGAAAACCATTTGCGAAACCGACTATAAATATCAGAGGAGCAACTTCCATTGGCGAGGGCGGTAGCGCTTTGGTTCTGATAGATGGTGTAGAAGGGGACCCCAGTATGTTAAACCCGAATGATATTAAATCTATTTCAGTTCTGAAAGGCCCGGCCGCCTCTGCAGAATATGGTGCCAGAGCTGCTTTTGGCGTGGTACAGATTACCACAAAAGATGGGGTAAATAAAGGCTTTTCGCTCAACTTTGGTGCCCGGGTAGGGTTTAAGCAACCTGCCGTAGAGCCTGATTTTGTAACAGACGGTTATACCTATGTAAAGAATTTCTATAAGGCCTACCAAAACGGGGTAGGAATAGTTCCAAAGAATATTAACAAAACACAGCCCTTCTCTCTCGAATATCTTGAAGAATTTAAGAAGCATCATGACGATCCCAGTTTACCCGATGTAGTGGTAAATGATCAGGGAGATTATGTGTATTATGCCAGTACGGATTGGTATCATAAATTGTATAAGGATTGGCTAACAGATCAGGTCTATGATTTCTCGGCATCTGCCGGCAGTGATCAGGCCAGTTTTATTCTTTCTGGCCGGTATGAGAAGCAGGGTGGATTGATCAGGTATAATTCTGATAATTATAATATGTATAACCTTAGAGGGAAAGGCCGGGTCAAACTTCTCCCATGGTTGACGTTAAAGAACAATTTTCATTTTGCCAGGCGGTCTTACTTTAATCCCCTCAATGTTGGTGAAGGAGGCGGAATATGGCGAAATATTCAGGACGAAGGACATCCATCGGCTCCTATGTTAAACCCTGATGGGACAATAACGTTCTCAGGGGTTTATACGGTTGGTGATCTGTACTATGGTAAAAATGGGAAGGATTTTAAAAACCAGGTAGCCGGGGATAAAATACAGTTGGAAGGTGATTTTTTTGAACACAAGCTTCGTTTAACCGGTAATTTCTCCTTTGAAAACACGAGAAACGATGTCAGTGAAAAAAGAGTGCCTGTTCCATACAGCACAGGTCCGGGAAATGTTTCTTATGTAGGTCAGAATCAGAATTGGCTGAGATTAACAACTACTAACACCAATTATTATGCGTTAAATCTTTATGCCGAATATGAAAACACATTCGCCGGAAAGCATAACATTGATTTTACAGTTGGGAGCAACTACGAAAGCCAGATACACGATAGTACTGAATTGCAAAGAAATGGCCTGGCTTTTGCAAACGCAAACAACATTAATTTAGCGCTTGGTGAAGGAATCTCAACCGCAGGGGGATATTTCAGATGGAATATATTTGGCATTTTTTACCAGTTGAATTATAATTATGACCATCGGTATTTATTGACATTAAGTGGCCGTTATGATGGGAATTCCAAGTTTCCAAAGGATCAGCGTTTTGGCTTTTTCCCTTCATTTGCCGCCGGATGGGTCATTTCACAGGAACCTTATTGGAATGTATCCAGGAACGTCATATCAGAATTAAAAATAAGAGCGTCCTATGGCTCCCTGGGGAACGGAAATATTACTCCATATACCTATCAACAGGAATTACCCATCAAAAAAAGCTCCCGGATAATAAATGGAGAACAGCCGCAGACAATATCTAATCCTCCGGTACTTCCAGAAGGGCTTACCTGGGAGACCGTTACAACGAGCGACGTTGGCCTGGATCTGAGTCTTTTGTCAGACAGGCTGACTTTTAGTGGAGACTACTATATAAGGAATACATCCAATATGTTTACCCAGGCCCTGGTGCCGCCCCGGGTTTTTGGAGCCGTCACGCCAAAAGGTAATTATGCAGACCTTCGTACCACCGGATGGGGATTGACCGTATCCTGGGCAGATCAGATCAACAATGTTGCGGGAAAAAAATTGAACTATAAGATAGGGCTCAATCTCAGTGACAATAAAGCAAAAATAACACGGTTCAATAATCCGGATAATATCCTAGGTAGCGGTAATTATTATGTTGGGGAGATGTTGGATGAAATTTGGGGATATGTTACCGAGGGTATCTTCCAGACGGAAGAGCAGGTTGAGAAACACGCCAATCAGGATAAATTTCTGGACCCCCATACTCCTGATGGGAAGTTTGGTGTTGGCAACCTGGCTTACAAAGACCTGAACGGCGATGGTGTTATAAACGATGGAGATAATACGGTTGATAATCCGGGAGACCGGCGTATTATTGGTAACAATCATCCAAGATACCGGTTTGGAGCAAATATAAATTTAAACTGGAATAACTTTTCCCTTTCGGCCTTCTTCCAGGGAGTGGGTAAAAGAGACTGGTATCCCAGCAGCGAGGGAGATTACTTTTGGGGACAATACAACCGGCCCTATAACCTCATTCCCAAATGGCAGCTTAAGCCGGGGGTAATATGGTCTCCCGACAATCCGGATGCCTTTTTGCCAAAGTATGTAGGATATGAAGCACAGTCTGCAAATGATCTGGGTCAGGCGCAGACCAGGTACTTGATGAATGTAGCCTACATCCGGTTAAAGAATGTTCAGCTGGGATATAACTTTGGTACGGGAGTTTTGTCAAAAATAGGAATTAAAAAGGCCGAGGTATATATAAGCGGACAGAATTTATGGCTGTACACCCCGCTTCATAAGATAGCGCCTAATATAGATCCTGAAAATGGTATCGCAAAATCTGAAAGCGATGTTTCAGGGGGTACTGCAGGAGATGGTTTAAATTACCCGATATTAAAAAGTGTTATTGTAGGCGTATCCTTTAATTTTTAAAGCGATACTGTCCTTTTTTAATAAGTTGAATAAAATATTGTTTTTGTTATGAAAAAGTTTAAATATATTCTCCTTCCCCTATTGGCCTTTTATATTACTGGCTGTAATCTGGATGAAGTACCCAAGGATGCGCCTAATGCCCAGGAGGTATTTGGTAGTGAACAGGGGCTGGAAAAATATGCCAATTCTTTTTATTCTATCCTCCCCGGAGCATCCGACATAACCCATGCCGGGGATCTTGCTGACTATACCTCTCAGAAAAATGTCCCGGAGCTATTGCGGGAAGGACAATTGAATCCCCAGACGGTTGACCGTTGGGATTGGGATGAGTTAAGGCAGATAAATTATTTCCTCCAGGAAAATAAAAACACCGTAATTCCTGAAGAAGTGAGAATGAACTATAATGGGATTGCAAGGTTCTACAGGGCGTTGTTTTATTTTAACAAAGTAAAAAGATATGGTAAAGTTCCATGGATCAATAAGCCTTTACCGTTAAACAGCGAGCAGCTGAAGGCACCGCGTGATTCGCGGGAGCTGGTGATGGACTCTGTCCTTGCGGATATTGACTTTGCTATTACAAATATTAGTACCCAGAGAGAACCTTCGAGAACGGAAATTACAAAAGACGTGGCCCTGGCATTGAAATCAAGAATTTGTCTCTTTGAAGGAACCTATAGAGAATACCACCAGGAACTGGGATTGGGGGATACCTATAAGAAATGGCTGAAAGAGTGTATAAAAGCGTCAGAAGCACTCATGGGGGAAGGGGAATATAACGTGTATGAAGGGGACGGAGCAGACCACTCTTACAAAGACCTATTCACCAGTGAGCAGCCGATAGCCTCATCGGTTTTATTGGCAGAAGTCTTTTCTACCTCTTTGGGGGTAACGCATGATGCAAATTGGTGGTACACCAGCGGATCGTACGGGGTTGGGTTAAGTTTTATCCGACCTTTTATAAATACTTTTCTGATGAGAGATGGTACGCCTTTTACAGATAAAAGCGGTTACAAAACAATGACCTTTACGGAAGAGGTAAAGGACCGGGATACGAGACTGGAACAATCTATTCGCATGCCTGATTATAAGATGAAAGATGCCTCTGGAAATGAAACGCTTACCCCACCTAACTTTTCTTATACTTTTTCGGGATATCAACCCATTAAGTGGTGCATTCCGGATAAGCACTATAACGACAGGGATTATAATATCAATGCAATCCCGATATTTCGTTATGGTGAAGTGCTGTTGAATGATGCGGAGGCAAAGGCCGAATTAGGCACAATAACCGATGCAGACTGGAATAAAACCATTGGAGCCTTGCGCAGGAGAGCCGGAATTACCAATGGGACGACCACACTTCCAACTAAAGTAGATTCGTATTTACAAAAGACCTACTACCCCTCTATATCCAATCCGGTTATTTTAGAAATCCGCCGATGCCGTGGAATCGAACTGGCTTTGGAGGGTTTTCGATTTGATGATATCCGCCGATGGAAATTGGGAAAGCTGATGGAAATGAAATGGACCGGAATGTACGTGCCCAGGGCCAATACCTTAATGGATATAACCGGAGATGGGAAGCCTGATGTTTATTTTTATACCGGAGACCTGCCTGCTGATAGAGAAAGTGGTGTTCAATACGTTAATATTGGAGGTAGTGACTGGAAATTGACGGATGGGGATAGCGGTTATCTGATTAGATTACCTGATGCGACAAGGATATGGCAGGATAAGGATTATCTTTACCCTTTAAATCAAAAGGATTTGCAGGATAATCCAAATCTTAAGCAAAACCCCGGTTGGTGAACTATTGGTGTAAAAGGCTTATTTTGCGCCAAAGGAAACACTTTATTTAGCATATATTGATCATGAAAGATACCAGACGAGACTTTCTTAAAAAGGCAGCACTATTATCCGGTGCTGCGGGCTTTTCCAATCTTTTACCGGATTCTATCCGCCGTGCTGCTGCTATCAACCCTGACCCCGGCAGCACCTATATGGATGCAGAGCATGTTGTTATTCTCATGCAGGAAAACCGCTCTTTTGATCATACTTTCGGCGCTCTCAAAGGAGTTAGGGGCTATAATGATCCAAGAGCAATCACGTTGCCAAATGGAAATCTGGCCTGGCTGCAAAGCAATGAAAAAGGGGAAACGTTTGTTCCCTTTCGATTTGATATACAAAATACGAAAATTACCTGGATGGGTTCGGTACCACATTCCAGACCCAGCCAGGTAGATGCCTGGAACAAAGGCAGATTTGACAACTGGGTTCCGGCTAAGCGTGTTCGGGATAAAAAATATGCTGAGATGCCGCTGACTATGGGGCATTATACACGGGAGGATATTCCTTTTTATTATGCTATGGCGGATGCTTTTACAGTTTGTGATCAGAATTTTTGCTCGGGAATGACCAGTACCAATCCGAATCGTTTATTCTTTTGGACTGGAACTGTTAGGGAAAAACAGCGCCCTCATTCCATTGCGTTAATGCGGAACCTGAGTAGCGACCGGTGGGGCGTGTTACAGTTCGATACTTTTCCTGAAAGGCTGGAAGCTAACAATATCTCCTGGAAGTTTTATCAAAATGATATTGACTGTGGAGGTGGGCTATCTGGCGATCAGAGAGCCTGGTTAGCCAATTTTGGGTGCAATCCGCTGGAATGGTTTGCCAATTACAATGTAAAGTTTTCAGCAAGGTACATACAAAGCCTGAAACAACAAATTGAAAAATTGCCTGAAGAGATTAAAAAACTACAGGATAAAGTAAGTCAGTTATCTCCTTCTGGAGCAGATCCTTCTTTTAAAAAAATGAGAAAGGAAATCTCAATAAAACAGGCGGTTCTGTCCCAAAAGAAAAAAGAACTGGAGGAATGGAGTAAAGTTAATTATGAGAAGCTGTCTATACATCAGAAGAATTTATTCCAACGGGCTTTCACCACCAATTCGGGAGACCCTGATTTTCATGAACTGGCCCCTTTGGAATATGAAGATCACGGAGAAAAAAGAACGCTTCCCATTCCTAAAAGTGATCCTTTATATCAATTTCGAAAGGATGTTGAAAATGGTAACCTGCCTACGGTATCCTGGCTGGCCAGTGCCCAAAATTTTTCTGATCATCCCAGTGCCCCCTGGTATGGAACATTGTATGTTTCCGAAATATTAGATATCCTGACCCAAAACCCTGAAGTATGGAAAAAAACGATCTTTATTGTTACGTTCGATGAAAATGACGGGTATTATGATCACGTTGCCCCTTTTGTGGCCCCGGATCCAAATGATCCAAAAACAGGAAAGTGTTCCCAGGGCATACAGACCGGTGTGGAGTATGTTTATAAAGAGGATGAACTGGCGCAGGGAATTTATAAAAGCAGAACCAGAACTGGTCCCATCGGTTTGGGATTTCGCGTCCCTATGGTTATCGCTTCTCCCTGGAGCAGAGGAGGAAAAGTTTGTTCTCAGGTATTTGATCATACTTCTACTTTGCAATTTTTAGAAGGATTTTTAAACCAAAAATTTAATAAAAATATCAGGGAAACTAATATCAGCGAATGGCGCAGAACTTTATGTGGTGATTTGACTTCTGTATTTAAGCCTTATAATGACGATCAAATACCACAGCTACCCTTTCTCAAAAAAGATCCATTCATCGAACGGATATATAATGCCAAGTTTAAAAAGGCACCGAGTGATTACCGGGCACTCAGCAAAGCGGAAATAGCTGCCGTTAATAAAGAACCGCTTTCATCCGGGTTGTTGCCAAGACAGGAACCCGGTATCAAACCCTCTTGTGCTATTCCATATCAGCTGTATGCAGATGGGCAAATGACCCATGATAAAAAGAACTTCGAAATAACCTTTGCTGCAAGTGATGAGGTCTTTGGTAAAAAGGCTTTAGGGGCCGGATTTAATATTTATTTTTTAGATGAAAACCGTTCTTATACGGTAAAGGCAGGAGACCGCCTGTCTGATGTATGGCCATTGGCAGCATTTGGTCGGGATAATTATCAATTTCGCATTCATGGGCCTAACGGATTTTACAGGATGTTAAAAGGGAATAAAAAGGATCCTTTATTAAACATAACCTGCGAATATGAGAAACAAAAAGGGTTAATAAAAAAGCTTTCAGGCAACCTGGCAATTAAGATAACCGGTTTGGATCCCGACCGTTCTTATACAATTCATATTATTGATAACGCCTACAAAAATCCTCCTTTAACAAAAATGATTAAATCGGAAAGTCCAAACCCTACCTTGGTATTAGATTTATCAAAAAGTCATAACTGGTATGATTTCAGCATAAAAGTAGATGGTTTTGACCCTTTTGAAAGACGGTATGCCGGACATGTAGAAACAGGAAAAGACAGTTTTACAGACCCGCTGATGGGGCTGGAAGTTTAATTCAACTGGTTAGTGAAAAAATTTATTTGGATATAAAAAAAACATGTATCTTTCCTTTTTGAAATAAAATGAGACTACATGCAAAAAAAGTTACTGTTTGGCTCTTCCTTTTATTACAGAGAAAGGTGGAGTAAAAGGATTGCGAATACTCGCTTTCCTCTTCTGCTTATTTTTATGAGTTGCCTTCTGCTTTCAGCGCGGGTAAAAGGCGATATTCATTTTTCCTCTGCTAAGACAAATAATTACATAAGTAAGAGCGGTCCTCCTTTATCCGGAGAATATTCTACAAATCCACAGCATGAAATTCAGGGAACAATAATAGACCCTTCCGG
>CAYRBD010000116.1:0-8652 GCA_964422465.1 uncultured Chitinophagaceae bacterium | reverse complement strand
GCGTTTCTGCTACTACTTTGTCCGATCATGATTATGATGAAATGACAAAGTACAAAGGTTCATTAACCGTATCCTGTTCCGAAGCGGCACTAATAACCATTATTTCCCAAGGGAGTTTTTAGGATTATTCAACTACAGCGTGCTTTCGTAGCTGATTGAGCACGGCTTTAAAATCTTTGGGCAAAGGCGCTTTTAAATCGTGCTTTTGCCCTTTTTCATCCGTAAAATGAAGTTCCGAGGCATGAAGAGCCTGCCGGCTCATTAAGGGTTTCTCTTCCTCCTGGTACTTGCCCTTTCTGTACTTTCTTTTAATGGAAGATAAATAAAAAGGTTCCCCTGAACCATATAAAGTGTCCATTGCTATTGGATGCCCGATAGACTGAAGATGCACCCTGATCTGGTGGGTGCGGCCGGTAAAAAGTTGCAGTTTCAAATACGTGTAAAGGCCGAAAGTTTGTAAAACCTCAAAGGTCGTCAGCGCTTTCATTCCTTTTTTAGCCGTTTTCATCCGGCCTCCCTTTCCGGTTTGTTCCGATATAGGTGTATCTATCCGGCCTGTGGGTTCAAGAATACGCCCGGTAGCCAATGCCAGGTATATCTTGGTTATTTTTCTATCCTGAAACTGTTTTGACAAATACCGATGGGTGGCTTCATTTTTTGCAAACAAAAGAAGGCCGCTGGTACCCTTATCCAGGCGATGAACTATAAATATTTCAGAATATTTCTGTTCCAGGAGATGGGATAAACTGGGAAGCATTTTATTAAACCGATCTGGAATACTCAACAATCCGGCCGGCTTATTCACCGCTATAAAATCTTCATTTTCAAAAAGGATAAGTTTATTCAGATTCATCAATTTTTCGTTTTCGCGGGTTTTGTTTTTTTACTTAGTGTAAAATGTTTCAATATATTGATCTCTCTTTCACTCAGGCGTCTCCATTTTCCCCGCGGAAGGTTTTTCTTGGTCAGTCCGGCATACAATACGCGGTCCAATTGCTTTACCTCATATCCCAGATGTTCAAAAACCCTGCGAACAATGCGGTTGCGTCCGCTGTGGATTTCCAGGCCCAGTTGCGTATTGTCATTGGAATCTACAAAAGCCAGGGCATCGGCTGCCATTTTGCCATCCTCCAGTTCTACTCCTGAAAGGATCTGGTCAAAATCCTTCTTTGTCAATGGTTTGTTCAGGGTAACATGATATACTTTTTTTACTTTTCCGGAGGGGTGTGCAAGCTGCTGCGCCAGGTCGCCATCATTGGTTAATAACAGCAGGCCACAGGTATTGCGGTCCAGACGCCCTACGGGATATACCCGCTCCTCTGTAGCAGGATGAATCAGTTCCATTACGGTCCGTCGCCCCCTGGGGTCTTTGGTAGTAGTCAGACAATTTTTCGGCTTATTTAACAACAGGTATTCCAACTTATGTTGCAGATGTAAAATACGGCCTCTGAAGGCAACCTTGTCTTTGGGATAAACCTTAAAACCCGGTTCCTGGATAATTTTATTATTAACTTTCACCTCTCCGGCCTTAATATGCTCTACGGCTTTCCGCCTGGCACACACCCCCGCATGAGCCAGGTACTTATTTAAAGGGAATGCTTCCTGAACAGGTTCAGCAGGAGCGTTGCGCCTGTTAAAAGACGATTCGGGCTTACTTCTCTTGACAAACCGCTTTTCAGAAGAAGCGGGCCTTTCTTCTTTAAACCGGGAACGGGGAGCCGGATTCTGTTTTTTAAATTTAGCGAAAGGATCAGTCTTCGGATTGTCTTTATCTTCCTGCTTCCGCTTCCCGGGTGTTTGTTTCTTCATTATGAAATGTTTATGCTGCTTTTCAGCAGGATTGAGGGTTATTTAGAATCTATTCTTCCACTTAAAGGCTCTGGTTTCCACAGTTTTTTATATTTCCCATTACCTAAAAACTCAATTAACCCAAGGTCTCTTAAATATTGCAACTGCTGCCTAATCTTAGCGTCGATATGGCTATTCTCTGGATAGATATCACTTAAATAACTCTTAAATTCACTAATCTCTTCAAAGGAAAACTCCTGGCTTGGAATAGCTTGTGCGCATTTTAAGATTTCTAATTTCCATCCTTTTAACGAAGATATTAATATCTCTTCCGGAATTTCAATCACATCATAATTATTTTCCAATGTTCCCAAATCGTATTTAGGGAGTTTAACAGTCTCTGATTTTGGAATTTTCGATAAGATACTTCGCACCATTTCAATATCCTTTAATTTAATGGTGCCAACATCTTCATTTTTTGAAAAAAGACCGAAGTCCAGGGCTATTTTGGAAACTACTTTTAAATCTTCAGTATAAACTCCATATTCAATATTGTTTAACAAGCCGCCATCGGTTAAGTTTCCCGAGGTGATAATTACTCTTTCGTCATCAAACAAATATATTTTTGAATGAAGTTTAGGGACATTTTTAACTATCCCGTTTTGAGAGATAATATTTTCAAGTCCTGCTAAATCAAGGGATCCTGAATGAATATTCATTAGTTTAAAGGACGTGTATAGTTCTAATTGAGCCTCCTTCCTCTTTGTCATTAACAACTCGTTACAAATGTTCTCCTTTACATAAGGCGAGGTAATCTTTATTGATTTCCTGGATTGAGAAACCAATGTCATCAAATCTTCCTTCCAAGGTGTTTTTAATACTCTCATCACACCACTTTGAGTCAACGGTTGAGCTTCCCCTTATTGGCCAGTTGCCCGCAGGCGGCGTCAATATCCTTTCCTCTACTTTTCCGCAGTCGTGCATTCACCCGATGCCGGGACAAATATTCCATAAAAGCCTCTGTTTTCTCCGGCTCCGGCTTCTCAAAGTGCGCTTCATCTATTGGGTTGTATTCAATAATGTTGATGACTCTTACCGGCACCTGACGATATAATTTTATGAGAGCATCGGCATCTTCTATCCCGTCATTAAAATCTTTAAACAGGATGTATTCGAAGGTAATGTTATTTTTTGTCCGGGTATAAAAAACATTCAGCGCCTCCATCAGCGAGGCAATATTGTTCATTTTGTTAAAGGGCATGATCTTCGTGCGTTTGGCATCCGTAGGGGCATGGAGAGAAAGGGCCAGGTTAAAGCGTACCTTATCTTCTGCCAGTTTATGAATCATCTTGGTAATTCCGGAGGTGGAAACGGTTATACGTCTGGGGCTCATCCCCAGGCCATCAGGCGCCGTAATCCGCTCAATGGAATGCATCACATTTTTATAGTTCAGCAAAGGCTCTCCCATTCCCATGTAAACGATGTTGGTCAGTTTTTTTCCAGACTGCTCCAGAGACTGGTCATTGATCACAGCCACCTGATCATAAATTTCATCAAAACCCAGGTTGCGTTTACGTTCCATGTAACCCGTAGCACAAAAGCGGCAGTTGAGGCTGCAGCCCGATTGGGAAGATACGCAGGCTGTCTGCCTTTTCCCGGAAGGGATTAGTACCCCCTCAAAAACATTGTTATCGGCAGAGCGGAAGCGGGTTTTTATAGTTCCGTCCGAACTGTGTTGTACCGTATCGATAGTTAAGGCCGGAAAGGAAAACGCTCCCTTCAGTTTTTCCCGCAAACCTTTGGAAAGGGAGGTCATTTCATCAAATTCCTCTGCATGATGCGCCCAGAGCCATTCCCATACTTGACGTGCGCGAAAAGACTTTTCCCCATGAGTTGTAAACCAGTTGGTCAGCTCCTCCCTGGTCAGGTTTCGGATGTTGGGTTTCATGGCGGGTGTCATAGGACAAAGGTACTATAATAAGATTATTTAAAAATTTGTATGGCAGTCTTTAAAATACTAACTTTACTCCTAAAAGGCATATATTATGATAATAGGTAAGTTTCATTATCTTTCGAAATTGAATTTCAGTGAGAAATTACAGCTTATTGAGGAGCTGTGGGATGAAATTTCAAGAGAGGATTCTCATATCCCCGTCTCTGAAAGACACCAGGAAGAATTAGATGAAAGACAACGTCAATATGACTCTAATCCAGAGCATCTTCTTGCCCTTAATCAATTGCAGGAAAGATTAGGCCACAAAAAATGAAGTATCTTTTAAACTTCCTTCCTGTCATTGAAGAAGACATCAAAGCAGCTTACTATTGGTATGAAAGCAAATCAGAAGGTTTGGGTAAACGATTTGAGGATCCCTTTTATCAACACTGCATTAAAGTATCAGAAGACCCATTTATCTACACAAAAAAATATAAAGAATTTCGTCGTTGCCTCATGAAACATTTTCCATATGCAATTTATTATAAGATAATGAATCACAACATGATAATATGGGGTATCTTCCATTGTTCAAGAAGTCCTCATTCCATGAAGACCACTCTAAATGATCGTAATTAAAAGCCAAAAAAGTTAGAAGTATCTTTAATATTTATATCCTTCTCTACAACAGCCTGATCCCATGCGCCTGGCAAAGATGTACCATTTCATCCGGCCAGAGTCCGGCGCTCACCTCCCCAATATGGGCTTTCCGCAAAAAATACATTCCCACACGGGACTGGCCGATGCCCCCACCGATGGAGAGCGGCAACTCATCATTTAACAAATGCTGATGAAATAGCAGTTCCATCCGATCAGTTTGCCCTCTTAATTCCAGTTGGCGAATCAGCACCTCCTTACTCACCCGAATGCCCATAGATGAAATCTCAAAAGCTCGTTTCAATATCGGATGCCACAAAAGGATATCTCCATTCAACCCGTAGTACCCTTCTTCGTTTTTACTGCTCCAGTCGTCGTAATCGGGAGATCGTCCGTCATGAGACTGCCCATTGGAAAGCAGCCCTCCAATACCAATGACAAATACAGCGCCATATTTTTTGGTTATTTCATTTTCGCGCTGTTGAGGGCTTAGGTTCGGGTAACGTTGCAATAGTTCCTCCGTATGAACAAAATACAGATGCTCAGGAAGTTCCGGTTCAATGCCATATTGTTTATACATAAAAACCTCCGTACGCTTTAGGATGGCATATAACTTTTTCACAGTTTTTTTCAGATACCCCAGCGTTCGATCTTCCGGTAAAATATGTTTTTCCCAATCCCACTGATCCACAAAAAGAGAATGCAGGTTATCGGGATCTTCGTCTGCCCGAATGGCATGCATGTTGGTATAAATGCCTTCGTGAACGGGCACTTCATATTCCGCCAAAGCCATTCGCTTCCACTTAGCCAGCGATTGTACTACTTCGGCCTCCATGCCTGCCATTGCTCGTATAGAGAACCCTACCGCCCGCTCTGTACCATTCAGCTCATCATTCACCCCCGTACCTTTTTGAACAAAAAGCGGTGCACTCACCCGGTGCAAATGCAACTCTGTCTCCAAATTCAGCTCAACAAACCGGTTCAGTTGTTGCAAAGCATGAGCAGTAGATAAGGTGCTCAGGGAGGGCTGATAATCCTTTGGCAGGATCAACCCTGGAAACTTAGCTTGTGGTTTAACAGATTCCATGATCATTTTTTAATTCTTTCTTTTATCTATTAAAAATTTTCTATCTAACCATTAAAATTATTGATAAAAATTCAATAATTATTACAAAGGTATTAATTTTCTCAAAGAAACAAGTTTTTTTAGAACTTTTTTTAAAATATTTTCCCGCGGAAGCGAAAGGGGTTATCCACAAGGAGTGGAAAATTAATTCATCCGTTTCTGAAAGGGGTTCCTTATATTTGCTTTTTCTCGTTTAAGTTGAGTCTTAAAACCAGTGGCTATGATTCGTTTATCTGAGTTACCTTCCGGCTGCAAAGCCGTTATTTGTGAATTCGAGCAGGATACCTTTCCCTCCCTTTCTCCCTCATCAGAAGTTGCTGATCGCGATGATATCCATTTAAAATTAATGGAAATGGGATGTATTCCGGGGGAAGAAGTCTGCATCGTCAAGGTAGCTCCGCTCGGCGATCCTATTTCTATTTCTGTAGCCGGTTACCACCTGAGCCTTCGCCGTACGGAAGCACAATATATTTGGGTAGAGGAGGTGGTGGATAAGGTGCGGCTGGCGTATTGAGCGGATCTTCATTCTCCTGTTTTCTTTTTTATCGCATGTATTTGTTCCCCCAGCTCATGAAGGACTCTATTAACATTCTTTAGTAAATGCCCGCAGTATAGACGGCGACAATCAAAAGATTTACTGAAATCGTTTGCATTTTATCCATTGGGTTCGTATCTTGCCCGCTCAATCAGAATGGGCTATTTAATAATATAAATTATCACTATGGAAAATAAATATTCCAGGAAAGACTTCCTAAAAACAGCCGGATTAGGTGCTGCAGGTCTTACTTTTGCCATGAGCGCCAAAAGCTATGGAAACATCATGGGCGCTAATGAGCGGGTTCGTTTCGGCATTATCGGATTGCATGGCCGGGGACAGGCGCATATTGACGCCGTAAGTAAACTTCCAAATAGCACCATTGAGTACCTCTGTGATGTGGATAGCAAGGTGCTTAAAGACCGCCTGGCCCAAACAAAAAAACGCACCGGCCATGATATAAAGACCATCGAAGATGTACGTGAACTGGTAGAGAAAAAAGACATTGATGCCATCAGTATCGCCACGCCCGGCCACTGGCATACCCCTATGGCTATTTTAGGCGTTAATGCAGGAAAACATGTGTATGTAGAAAAGCCTTTTTCCCATAACCCACAGGAAGGGGAATGGATGGTAGAAGCGCAACAAAAACATCCGAAACTCGTCATGCAGATGGGTGATCAGCAGCGCTCGGCACAAACATCTACGGAAGCCGTGCAACTGATTAAAGACGGGCTGATCGGCCGCCCCTATTACGGGAAAGCCTGGTACACCAACAACAGAGGTTCCATAGGAGTAGGCAAGCCCATCCCTGTTCCCGATTGGCTAAATTGGGAGTTATGGCAGGGACCCGCCCCCCGAAAGCAATACAAGGATAATATTGTTCACTACAACTGGCACTGGTTCTGGAATTGGGGAACCGGCGAAACTGGTAACAATGCCATTCACGAACTGGATTTTTGCCGATGGGCTTTAGGAGTGGATTACCCCATAAAAGCCACTTCCACAGGCGGCCGATACGCCTACAAGGACGACTGGCAGTTTTATGATACCCAAATCGCAAGTTTTGAATATGGAGGCCAGGATAACAAAATGATCAGTTGGGAAGGCATCAGTTGCAATTCATTTCCATTTTTCAACCGTGGACGCGGCTCTCTCATCAGGGGAACAAAAGGTTCTATTATCGTGGATAGAAGTGGCTACGTAGCTTATAATATGGACGGCAAAGAGATTAAAAAAGGTAAAGAAGGGGGCAAAACAGCTACACAGACCAGTGATACCATTGGCGGTGGAAATTTGACCGTAAAACACTTCTATAATTTTACCCAATCCATCCGAGGCAAAGAAAAGCCCCATGCCCCCATGTCTGAAGCCCACAAAAGCGTACTGCTTTGTCACCTTGGGAATATAGCTCAGGAAACCGGACAAGAATTAAATATTGACTCGAATAACGGCAGAATAAAGGGTAACTCCGAGGCTATGAAGATGTGGACGAGAGATTATGAATCCGGATGGAAGCCTAAAGTCTGATCGATCAGAATGAGTCGAAGTAAAACAATGAATAAGTGCAAAGTTAAGTATAAATGTCTCGTTATTATCTCCCTCGGATTATGCAGATAAACGCAGAAGTCAATTATTTCATCTGCTAAATCAGCGAGATCAGCGGGAATAAATTTTAAAAGAAAATAAAAATGAAAATAAAGAAACTTTTTTTACTCGTAGTCCTTCTTCCTATTTGCCTCCAGCCTGCCTTTGCCCAAAAACATAACAAGGAGAATTGGGCCCCCTTATTTAACGGACAAAACCTGGAAGGCTGGCATCAGTTAAACGGCCATGCAAAATATAAAGTAGAAAACGGGGAAATAGTGGGGACTACCGTAGCCAATACTCCAAACTCCTTTCTGGTGACTAACAAAGATTATGGAGACTTTATTCTCGAATTAGAGTTTAAAGTCAATGATCACATGAATTCCGGTATTCAGGTGCGCAGCGAAAGTACGCCCGATTATAACAACGGCAGGGTACATGGCTATCAAATAGAAATAGACCCTTCCGACCGGGCCTGGAGCGGCGGCATTTATGATGAAGCCAGAAGAGGCTGGCTCTACCCGCTCACTTTCAACCCCAGGGCCGGGAAAGCGTTTAAACACAACCAATGGAATCATTACCGCGTAGAATGTATCGGCAACACCATCCGCACTTGGGTCAACGGTGTACCCGCAGCCAGCCTGGTAGATGACATGACGCTGAAAGGCTTTATTGCGCTACAGGTACATAGCATCGGCAACAACACATCACAGGAAGGAGAAGAAATCCGCTGGCGCAACATCCGCATTCAAACCGGAGACCTGCATCCCCGGCCTTACAATGATGTTTTCGTAGTGAACCTTATCCCCAACTCTTTGTCCACGCAGGAAAGAACCCAGGGTTACTATCTGTTGTGGGATGGAAAGCAGGAAGATATTTCTGATCATTGGAGAGGAATCTATAAAAAGACTTTCCCCAAAGGAGGCTGGACAGTCAATGACGGTACCTTAACCATTCATCAGTCTAACGGAAAGCAGGAAGGCTCCGGAGGCGATATTGTGACTAAAAAAGAATATGGCGCTTTTG
>CAYRBD010000115.1:0-8743 GCA_964422465.1 uncultured Chitinophagaceae bacterium | reverse complement strand
TTAATAATAACAATTTTTATTGCCAATAGAAAACCACCCCTCTCCATAATAACAATAAATAAAAGTATATTGCTTATATTCCAATTCTCGTTCTCTATTGTATGATATGAAACTTAGCTTTTGGATAGTAACCTACATTCTTCATATACTGAATTAGACGAACACTATTCTGTTGGAATTTTCATTTTTCCCTCTATGCAATTAGATGGTAGTCATAAACCGACAAAGTGTAGTAGTGAATCAGTTAGTTACCGGCTCAAAAAAGTCTCCACTCCAAGGCGTGTAAGTTTATTTTTGACCTGCTCCCGTAATTTTATCCATCATTTACATAAATATCACCATTGGCAAAACAATAAAAAATAGCAAACTTTGCCGGGTAATTGTATATGTTTATCGATATGATCTCCAGGCGAAAATTTCTTCAAAATAGCGGAGGGGCCGGTTTACTCGGTCTGATTCCGGCCACACCCCTGGCTGAAAGTTTTATGGCAGAATCTGCAAAAAAAGTGGAAGGCATCCAACTTCAACTTCCTTCAAACGGCCAATGGGATTTTATTTTTGATCCAGACAATAAAGGAGAAAGTCAAAAGTGGTTTGCCTCACCAAATAAAGCAGGTGACTGGCAAAAAGTGGAAGTCCCTCATACATGGCAAATTGTTCCTGAACATGCAGAATACTTTGGCAAAGTCTGGTATAAAAAAGAATTCTTCATACCGAAAGAATGGACAGATAAAACCATTCGAGTAGAGTTTGAAGCTGTTTATCATTCCGCACGGATATGGCTGAATGGAAGGCCTGTCGGTGAGCATCTTCGTAAAGATTATACTGCCTTTTTCCTTGATCTTACAAAAGCAATAAAACTAGATGAGGTGAATACGCTTGTCGTTCAGGTAGATAATACTTTTGATAAGCACATGCTTCCGCGTGGTCACTCTTATGACTGGGCGGCAGATGGCGACATTACCAGACCTGTAACTTTGCATGTTACAGAACCATTTTTTGCAAAACGTGTAGCCATCATCACTGATCTAAATCTGGTTCAGAAAAAAGCCAAAGTAAACATAGATGCGGTTTTGGTTAATAAAGATGATCATGCAGTTTCTTTGGAAGTAAGTTATCGTATAAGAGAAGAAATATCTGCCAAGCCCGTTTTGAATATTCCTGCACAACAATTTAAATTAAAACCTGGAGAAAGCAAAGAAGTAAGTCTGCAGGAAGCGGTCGTCAATGATCCACTACTCTGGCATTTTGATCACCCGCATTTATATGTGCTTGAACTGGAATTATGGAAAGATGGAAAGCTGGTGCATGCTTTTAATCAAACTTTTGGTATAAGGAAAATAGAAATAAAGAACACAGGTTTTTATCTAAATGGAGAGCGGGTATGGCTAATGGGTGTGGAACGGATGGGCGGAAGCAACCCAAAATATGGTATGGCAGAGCCAACAGAATGGATTGAACACGATCATCGTGACTTAAAAAACCTAAACTGTATTTTCACTCGTGCACACTGGTAACAGGATAAACGGGTACTGGATTATTGCGATCGTCATGGAATTTTTATCCAATCTGAAGTACCCACTTGGGGGCCGAATACTTTTAAAGGAATGACTGACCATCCTGACGAAGATATCATGCAAAATGGTTTGGAACAATTAAGAGAAATGATTCATAGAGACAGAAATCATCCGTCTATTTTTTCCTGGGGTTTATGCAATGAAATCGGTGGACAAAATCCACCGGCTTATAACTTTGCAGCCAATATGCTAAAAGAGGCTAAAAGACTAAATCCGGACAGACTGTGTTCTTATGCTTCCAACTCATTGCAACAGACACCGGAAAAAGATGTTTCCCGATTGATGGATTTTGTGGAATGGAATGAATATTATGAGAGTTGGTACTCCGGAACAGTACATGATATGGAAAAGAATCTAGAAGATATTCATCATGCTTTTCCCGAAAAACCAATTGTAATTTCCGAATATGGCTGGTGTCGTTGTACTGCAGATCGTACGGTTGGAGATCCTAAGAAAATAGACATCTTGAAATCTAATAATGCGGTATTTCGTAAACATGATTATGTAGGAGGACTTATTTTCTTTGACTATAATGATTATCGCACCCATATAGGAGACAAAGGAATGGGTCCCTTAAAGCAGAGGGTTCATGGTGTGGTGGATTTATATGGTGCGAAGAAACCTTCTTATGAAGTACTTCGCTATGAATCCGGGCCGGTTGAAAGTTTAAACAGTTGGTTTGATAAGGGGGCATTACATGTTGTGTTGAACACAAGGAAAAAAATTCCAATGTACACTTTAAGAAATTATACTGTGCATTGGATTGTGTATGCTGATCAAAATATTCCTTTGGTAGAAGGCCGTATCCCATTACCGGATTTAAAACTTGGAGCTCATTTTTCGCAGCACTTAAAAATAGAAACACCCCATCCGGAAAAAATTATAGTAAAGATTGTGCGACCAACAGGGTTTTCAACTATAAACAAAATAATTTTGAACAACAATGAGCAACAATCAAACGAAGAATACTGAATACCATGACCCTTTCCATGAAATCATCTTACAACTTCCGCTACATCCTCACCATTTCCTTCATCTCCGCCCTGGGCGGGCTGTTGTTTGGTTTTGACATCTCAGTGATCTCGGGTGCCTTACCTTTTATTACTCCGTATTTCCATTTGACGGAATGGAGCAAAGGCTTCGCAGTGAGCAGTCTTTATCTGGGCTGTATGGCGGGCTGTCTTATTGCGGGTAAAGTAGCCGATCGTTTTGGTCGCAAGCCGGGGCTGATTGCTTCCGCTTTTCTGTTTGCTGTTTCGGCTCTTGGAGTTGCCTTGTCGCATAATTTATTTTGGTTTATAGCGCTGCGAATTGTTGGAGGATTGGGAGTAGGAATGGCGTCCGCATTATCGCCTATGTACATAGCTGAAATAGCTCCGGCAAAAATCAGGGGAAGAATGGTTTCGATTAATCAGCTGACCATTGTGCTCGGCATACTGCTCACGTATTATGTCAATTATCTTTTGGCTGATCATCCTGTCGGCTGGCGGTTCATGTTTGGCGTGGGACTTATTTCTTCTTTACTGTTTATGATAGGGATGTTTTTTGTTCCTGAAAGTCCGAGATGGTTGTTATCCACAGGAAGAATGAATAAAAGCAGGCAGATACTGGAAAAAATAGGAGGTAGAAGCTATGCGGACAAGGTCACTGAACAAGTAGAACAGGCAGGAGAAGAACGTACCATCCAAAAATGGTCGGTATTGTTTGATAAGCGCATATTTCCTGTATTGTTAGTTGGTATTGGTTTAGCGGTGTATCAGCAATTCTGTGGCATAAACGTGGTTTTCTTTTATGCGCCTGATATTTTTTCTAAAACCGGCGCTGGAGTGGAGTCGCAGCTGCTGCAGACCATTGCGGTGGGTGCAACAAATTTGATTTTTACTTTGGTGGCGATGTGGCTGATAGAAAGGGCGGGACGCAGGGGGCTGATGAGATTTGGGTCTATTGCCTTAGCGGTTTGTTATATCATTATTGGATTCTTATTACATGATATTGCAGGAAACGGGCTGTGGTTGCTGATGTTTATATTATTGGCCATTGCTTCCTATGCCGTTTCTCTGGCGCCCGTAACCTGGGTATTGATTTCGGAGATTTTTCCTAATCGCATCCGAAGTGCCGGAGTGTCTGTATCCACCTTTTTTCTTTGGCTTTCTACCTATATTCTTACTCTTACTTTTCCTGTTATCATGGATAAATTTGGAGGATATACTGCCTTCTGGATTTATGCCGGTATCTGTATATTGGGCTTCTTCTTTGTACAATTCAAAGTAAAAGAAACCAAAGGGAAGACGCTGGAAGAGATGGAGGCTGTATTTAAATAGGAAGAACAAAACCTTAACTATTCTTAATGCCTTAATGGTTCAAAGGGACTGTAGTTTGGCAAAACCATAAAACAACATAACCATAAAACAATATGCAAACCGTAAAAGCCTGGGAAGAGAAAGTGAACATTCCCACATATAAAGTTGGAGCGCCCAATAAAAACCCGATGTTCCTGGAGAAAAGAGTCTATCAGGGAGCAAGCGGGGTGGTGTATCCCTATCCCGTAATAGATAAAGTATATGACGATAAGGAAGATAAAGAATACAACGCTCTGTTTTTAGAAAATGAGTATCTAAAAGTAATGATTTTGCCTGAGTTGGGCGGTCGCATTCAGATGGCTTATGACAAGACGAACGATTATCATTTTATTTACTATAATCCGGTCATCAAACCCGCATTGGTCGGACTTACCGGTCCCTGGATATCCGGAGGAATTGAATTTAACTGGCCACAACACCACCGGCCCAGTACTTTTAATCCGGTGGATTATTCGATAGAAGAAAATGCCGATGGCAGTAGAACCGTCTGGGTTCATGAAATAGAGATTATGTTTCATACAAAAGGAGCGGCGGGATTTACCCTTTATCCCGATAAAGCGTATATTGAGGTAAATGGGAAGTTGTACAATCGGACTCCTTTTCCGCAAACTTTTCTTTGGTGGGCTAACCCTGCCGTTGAAGCGGATGAATATTATCAATCGGTTTTCCCCCCTGATGTAAATGCAGTATTTGATCATGGAAAGAGAGAAGTATCGTCTTTCCCAATTGCCAGAGGAACTTACTACAAGGTAGATTATGCCCCCGGTACTGATATTTCACGTTATCAGAATATACCGGTGCCTACTTCTTATATGGCCGTAGACTCTGCCTTTGATTTTGTGGGGGGCTATCATCATCAAAAGAAAGCCGGGATGTTACATATAGCTGATCGATACGTTTCTCCCGGTAAAAAACAATGGACCTGGGGAGCGGGAGATTTTGGGAAAACCTGGGACCGCCATCTGACCGACCCGGATATAAATGGGAAATACTGCCCCTATTTGGAAATTATGACCGGCGTCTATACCGACAATCAACCGGATTTTAGCTGGATTATGCCCAATGAGGAACGGCGTTTCAAACAATACTTTATGCCTTATAAAGGAATAGGATATGTGAAAAATGCAACCAAAGAAGTGGCTGTAAATTTAGAAGTGAATAAAGGTCAAATATCCATAAAAGTTTATACCACTTCAAAGCAGGATAATATCCACATCGTCTTGAAAGTGTTGAAGAAAAAGATATTTGAAGAAAAAACGGACTTGTCACCGGAGAAGTTTTTTTCAAAAGAAATTGCTGGATCCGGTTATGCCGAAAAGGATTTGTTACTTGAGGTTTTTGATGAAAACGAAAAACTTCTGATTCATTACCAACCCGTTGAAAGAAATACTGAAGCCATTCCCGATCCGGCAAAACCTATTGGCGCTCCCACTTCAATAAAAACCAATGAAGAATTGTATCTGGCCGGATTACATCTGGAGCAATATCGTCATGCCACTTTCTCTCCGGTTGATTATTACAAAGAAACTTTGCAGAGAGATTCTACAGATGTTCGCTGTAATAATGCGTTTGGCTTATGGTATTTAAAACACGGACAATTCGCTAAAGCAGAACCCTATTTTCATAAGGCGATAGAAAAGATAACCCGCCACAATCCCAATCCATACAATGGAGAACCTTATTACAACCTCGGATTGTGCCTAAATTATCTCCGGAAATATGATGAAGCCTATGATGCTTTTTTTAAAGCCTGCTGGAATGCCGTCTGGCAAGATAATGGCTACCTGCAGTTAGTTTATATAGACTGTAGGAAAGGAGATTTTGAAAAAGCATTGGAAAATGTAGAACATTCACTGGCAAGAAATTATCATGGAATGAAAGCGCGTCATCTGAAAGCTGTTATTCTAAGGAAATTAAACAGATTAGAAGAAGCGGGGAAATGGGTAGGGGAGACTTTGTCTTTTGACCGGTTTGATTTTGGATCGGGAAATGAACGTTTGCAAATTTTGTCTTTGAAAGGCGAAAGAGAGCAATACGAAAGCGAGAAACAAAAATTACAGACACTGCTGCGAGACAGGGCGCAATCCTATATTGAAATCGCCATTGATTATGCTAATGGGGGCTTCTATGAAGAAGCCATTGGCTGGCTGTTAGATATTGATAATAGTTCTTACCCGATGGTGCATTATTACATGGCCTGTTATTACTCCCGATTAAATAAAGAAGAAGAAAAAAATGCAGCCCTAAAACAGGCAAGAGAACTACAGCCCGATCGGGTATTTCCAAACAGGCTGACGGATATTTTAGTCCTTCAGTTTGCCATCAAAGAAAATCCCGAAGATTATAAAGCGCTTTACTATTTAGGGAATTTGTGGTATGGCAACAGGCAGTATGGAGAAGCCCGGTCTGCTTGGGAAAAATCGGCAGCTGCGTATAGCAACTTCCCGACCGTACATCGAAATCTTGGGATTGTCTATTATAATAAATTCGATATGTACGAAAAGGCATTACAGGAATATGAAAAAGCATTTAAATGTGATCCTACTGATGCCCGGATTCTTTTTGAGTTGGATCAGCTATATAAGTTGAACAACAGGCCAATAAAGGAAAGGTTATCCTTTTTGGGAAAGTATCTGCCTTTAGTAAAAGAAAGAGATGACCTGTATGTTGAATATATAACGTTGCATAATTTGATAGGAAATTATAGTAAGGCTTTGCGACTTTTAACTGACAGACGTTTCCATCCCTGGGAAGGCGGAGAAGGAAAGGTCTCTAAGCAATATGTTTGTGCGAAGGTGAACCTGGCGAAACAGGCAATGGTTGAAAAAAAGTATGAAAGCGCCGTTCAACTTCTTAAAGAAGCACAACAGTATCCTGAAAACATTGGAGAAGGAAAGTTATATGGCGCTCAGGAGAACGATATTTTCTATTGGCTGGGATGCGCACACGAAGCTCAAAGCTCAAACCTGCCTGCCGAAGTGACAGCGCAGGCAGGGCTCAAAGCCAAAATCTATTGGCAGTTGGCAGCCAAAGGATTAAGTGAACCGGTACAAGCGCTTTATTATAATGATCAGGACCCGGGTACTATCTTTTATCAGGGGTTGGCTTTGAGAAAGTTGGGGATGGAAGACAAAGCTGAAAAACGTTTTGAAAGCCTCATTCATTATGGAGAGAAGCATATAAAGGATAAAATAAAAATGGATTATTTTGCGGTATCTCTCCCGGAATTGTCTGTCTTCGAAATTGATTTAAATAAACGCAACCAAATACATTGCCATTACCTGATGGGGTTGGGATATTTAGGATTAAACAAAGAAACAGCAGCCATGAAGCATTTTGAGGAAATATTGAAGAGGGATGTTGCTCATCTGGGGGCTACCGGATTTTTTCGGAAAAAGACTATCCTTCCTCTTCAAAAACCATCAGATTGACTGCTTCATTTTTGACCCAGTCGGCTTTTATCAAATTCCCGATGTTTATGTTTCCTATGACATATAGATTTTCAGGGGATTCATATTTGACCTCAATCTTTTCAAAATCTTCAAATTGAATCTGGCCGGGAGCTTTGTAGCGTACATATACTTGAATAACCTCATCGTTATTCAGCTTCATGGCGCTGGATTGGGCTATCTTCTTGTATTCATAATGGTAATTATAAGTCAGTGCAGAAATGTCAGATAGTACTGCACTGCCTGTGGCGGTTCCTCCGGCTCCTTTTCCTACAAAAAATTGATTCTCTGCAAAAGAACTTCCTACTAAAACCCCATTGTATTCATTGGATACATCTGCAAGTAAATTGTTACTTTTTACCAGGTGGGGGAGTACATAAGTAACCACGTGTCCATTTTGCCGGCGGCAGACTGAAATAAGTTTGATTTTCCTGTTTTGCTGACGGGCATAATTAATGTCAAATTTATTTAACCGGCTGATACCGAAATTGAAGACTTCCTCCGGCTTAGCGAAAATACCAAATGCATGTAAAAGCAGGATACAGGTTTTAAATTTAGGATCAAAACCTTCAATGTCCATTGTCGGGTCCGTTTCAGCAAAACCATTTTCCTGAGCCTGGCGAAGTGCGGTTTCAAAATCCAGGTCTTCATCACAAACCTTTGTCAGGATGTAATTGGTTGAACCATTGCAAATTCCTTCTACAGCATTGAGCAGGTCGTTGTCGTAGTATTCTTCCAGGTTCCGGATAACGGGGATACTGGCACAACAGGCTGCTTCATATAAAAAAGGAACATGATGAATCTGCTGCAGGTCATACAACTCCTTCAGGTTCTCAGCTATCATTTTCTTGCTGGCGCTAACCACAGCTTTCTTGTTTTTTAGAGCTGTGGATACAATTTCGAAAGCCGCTTCCGTATCATTGATGAGCTCTACTACGACATCAATTGCAGGGTCTTCCAATATTTCGTTGCGGTCGGTAGTGAAGTAGCTGCTGTCTA
Organism: uncultured Chitinophagaceae bacterium; assembly: GCA_964422465.1. GTDB lineage: Bacteria > Bacteroidota > Bacteroidia > Chitinophagales > Chitinophagaceae > FW021-bin31. The sequence goes on along the minus strand of CAYRBD010000115.1, from coordinate 358 downwards.
TTGAGCGGGGCTTATCAGGGTCTTTGATACAAATTTTCTTTATACGGGCATTGATCCCTTTGGTCTGATTAAGCACCTGGTACAGGCCCTGACCGACTACTCCAAACCCGAAAATCCCTAAGTTGATGATTTCTCTTTCCATGTTTTGATTTTTTACGCTATCCCCACATCCAGGAAAGGAAAACAGAAATATCAGATGTAAGTAGGAGTATGTACGAAAAGAGGATGCTCCAACTTATCTATCTTGTTGCAAATGTTTTGCAATCAAGTCAGGAATTAGCACCTTTCTCCTGTCGGAAACAGGGGGGTTGCTAAGGCTTCAACGGGCCGGTCCCTCTGCCTTTCTGGATAAGTGGTT
>CAYRBD010000114.1:3418-8771 GCA_964422465.1 uncultured Chitinophagaceae bacterium | reverse complement strand
TGGAAGTAGAGTTGTTCCCTATCCAGTCGGTTCTCAGGATGCATCCGGCTAAACTGTTTTCCATTCTCTATAGCCCATCTCAATTTTATGGATGGTACCCCTTCAAATACACCTTTCATGACCAGCCAGTTGTATTTTGTTTCATGCAACTGCTCTGTATTCTGAAGTAGCAATAATTCGTAAAATTCATTCTGTGGAAAAGTATAACAGGTTCTGGCTTTGTAATAAACCAATTGCATCCCGGCTGAATGTAAAATGTTTATCCATCGGCTATTTTCATTTTCAAAATAAAATTGAAAGTTTAATAAGCTGTATGGAATACCTGCCGGCCGAATAAATTCCAGGGACTTGACCATGGCTTTAATTTTTTACTTCATTATTGGTTCCTGCAGGTATCATTATCCTTTACAAAAGGAAATTAAATGAGTGGAATACCATCACCCTTATACCTCTGCAATTTAATAAAAAAAGGATTCCCTTGTTTTTAATTTTTCTCGTATCTTTGTTCTTGCAAAATAAAATAGCGGTGATGGGGTTCGCCTTTAATTGTTTCTTAATTCTTTTTGCATAAGACGGAATAAGAACTAATGACTCCTGTACATAAATAAATTTTATAATTATGTATGGGACTTTTTTATATAGACCTCCGACTCGTACGGCTGCCCCTGCACTCCCGGAATTTGACTATTTGTTTTTCCCCTGTGAACGCTTAACTGATTCCCCGAAGAAGCAACCAGACTCCGTATTCTTACCTATTTATTTAATTCACCTCCCTTTAATTCATGCCCTATGTTATTAGCCGTATTCAGTGATATACATGCCAACCTGCCGGCGCTCGAAGCCGTCTTACAGGATATCAGAAAACATAAACCAGACTTAATCTGTTGCCTGGGGGATCTTGTCAACCAGAATGTATGGAATAAGGAAGTCGTTGCCCTGATAAAGTCTTCTAATATTCCTACTCTCATGGGAAACCACGATCAGGGGATCGGCAACAATCAATCAAATTTCCGTTATTCGTATGGTACACGGGAGGAAGAACAATATGGAAAAGAAGCCATCGCTTACACGCTGGCCCGGGTTACGGCAGAAGATCGGGCTTTTCTCCGTAATCTTCCGACAAACATGCGGTTTAATTATGACTGCGCTGATGGACTGCTGAATATGCTTATGGTTCATGGAAGCCCGGAAAGCCTCAATGAATATGTTTATCATTTTACAAAAGCTGAAACGCTACGGGGGATGATAACGCATGCACAAGCGCATGTTTTACTGATGGGCCATACCCATCATCCTTACCACCAGGTTATTCCTGCAGAGCAAGCCGGGAAAAAGATATTCCTGCATGCCATTAATGCAGGCTCTGTCGGATGCCCCAAAGATGGGAATTGGCATGCCTGTTATGTGCTTATTGAATGGGATACCAAAGATCATCTCCTGGCTGATCCGGAGACAATGAAGGTTACCATTCACCGGGTAGAATACGACATCAACAAGGTAGTGCGTGCTATTCAGAAAAGCGATTTGCCCCTTTTCTATGCCGGACGTTTGATAAAATATTAAAGAGGGGTTATGAACATAAGAAAAATGATGCTTGATGTAGATAAAGCGATGGAACGGCCATCAATTCTTGACATTGCAGAATCCATTGAAGCGCAAAATGGTGTAGAGGGTCTGAATATTGTAGTTACGGACGTGGATATAGAAACTGTTGGAATGGAAATCACCATTGAAGGCAGTCAAATGAATTATGAAAAGATTGTTACCGCCATTGAAAATACAGGTGCAGTTGTACACAGTTTAGATCAACTACTGGTTGGTGAAAAGATAATTACGCCTATCCCCAGGAGAAGATGAAAAGGATAAAGAGCATATTGCATAATCAGTTATTTGCTTTATTACTGGGCTTAATTGATGGGGTATTGACAGTGTTAACATTAGCTACGGGTCATATATTGCAGGGGAAAGATTCCTTTACCTTATCTCTCTCCCTGAAGGTTGCTTTTGCTACTTCACTTTCGGGAGCTTGTATTTATTTTTTCTCGGAATATTCACATTTGCGACAGCGACTTATACATGCAGAACAGGAACTTAATTTGATGCATCATGGCCGGCTGGCCACGACACAGCTTGGAAAACAGGTACTTAAGGAAACAGTCACAGGCGTATTCGTTTCCTCCATATTTAGTTTTACCGGCGCCATGTTGCCCTTAGGCTGTGCTGTCCTCTTTCCTACAGCACAATGGATTTCCATCATTATCGCACTGATCATATTATTTATCATGGGCATTGCCATCGCAAAGCTGGTATATGGTACTCCTTTTAAGTGGGTGCTGGCTTTGCTCGCTGCCGGTATTTTAATGGGCTATGCGGGGTATAAATTAAATGTAGTATAACACAATCCTTTGGTACAATATTTACTCTGTATTTTCAAGTGTTTTGCTTTTTAAATTTTTTGCATAAGAAAATACAAATGCTAAGCATTATATTTCGCCACCCTCATCCCAGGGGGCACATACTTTCCTTGCTCCTACCATGCGTATAATAGTACGATAGTAGGCGCTTTTTTCATTTTGGTTCAACAGGCTACGACGGAGCGCATCCCTTTTGAGCGCAAAGGTGCGCATATCTTCTGCATCCTGTTCAAAATGCCGGGCGGTATGTAAAAGTAAGAATTGCTTTATTTCAGGATTGTTAATAATATCCATTAACAGGTTAAGATGCCAAAGACACAGACCTTCTGAATGATCATATTGATCCCGGTTTTCTGCGTTATTGAGTTCGGTAGCTAATCTTTCTATATAGGTCTTCTCCGTATGGCTAAGTAACTCACAAACCCGACAATTTTTCACTTCTTTAAACAATTGACCGATTATGTTATTATCCAGACTGGCTGCCCGTATCCGTGCAGCTGCTTTTTCTGCAAGTCGGGTATATCCAAGTGAGGCCCCATAGGGAGAAGCGACAGCCATTAATTGCCAGGTATGCAATGGACAGAAACCTGTCGCTGCTGCAAAATCATTTTGGGTCTTCTCATTTGAGCTGAGTGAATATTGAAACTGAGTATAATAATCCCAGGATACATTGATAAGGTGATTGCATGCCGGGCAACTTCTTGTTTTTAGATCTGTTTCTAAATCTACTTTCGGATTTAAGATGGCTGTCGGGATTTCTTCTGATGAGATATAGTTTTCTTCTTGAGTGGATGTCTTTTTCGATTGAGACGGACTCATTTTTGCAATGGTTATTTTATTCCCGGCTATTTTTTGAAGCAGTGTTACAATTGCTTCTCGTGCCTGCAGCAAAGAGGACGCTGCTTTGAAAGTATCTTTATGAACAGTCCCGGAAGGATTTTTTCGGATAATTTCTTCGCGAAGATGTAAATTCTTTTCTTCAAAAGTTCCTTGCTCTTTTTCAACGTCTAAAATATGCAGTAATTTTTCAGTTGTTAATCTTAGAAGTGTTATCTTCTTTTCTTCACTTAAGAAAGTGGCCAATGTATTTTCCAATATTTCAAGTCCGCTTTTTGCATAAAGACCGGTATCGGAAGTCTCTTTTGCTTTAAGGGCATTTTGCGAAGAAACGGGGAATATTTTTATTTTTCCCGTAGGTATATAATTCCGGATCACTCTTTGAACGAATTCCATAAGTTCATTTTCCTCCCGGTTATTAACGAGATCAATCTTATTGATTACAAAAAATAACTTATTTACATACTTTGCAATTTCCTGTAAAAAAGAAGTCTCAATACTGGTCATTGGCGTATCCGCACCCGTTACGAACAGGACGGCATCACAACTGGGCAGAAAATCATAGGTGGTTATCGTATTTGATTCAATGGTTGATCCTACTCCCGGAGTATCCACAAACTCTACGCCTTTCTGAAGAAAAGGTACCGGCAGCTCTATCACTACATTTGCTACTTTTTTAGTATTCGCAGGATTTCCTTTCTCTGTTACATAATCCGGTAATTGCGCGATAGCTTCTTCATCAGAATAATTGGAATACGTGTGATAAACAAGAAGCCGTTCTGTAGGCCCGTAAGTCAGCTTGGTAATTACTGAAGTAAGGGGCAATATTCCCGTGGGCAATAGCTTACGGCCTATTATGGCCTTCATCAGGGAGCTTTTCCCCCGCTTGAACTGACCGAGTACTGCAAGCGTAAAACGGTCTTCTGCCAACTTCACCATCAGGTTGCGGCACTGCTTTTCTCCCTTTTCTCTTCCCAGGGCAGCCAAGCCTTGAATGATAATCCGCAACTGGTCTGCAAGCGCAAGTTTCAGATGCTTGTATAAAGTCAGTTGCTCCATATCCGGCTTTATTTCTTTCTTCTGTCGGGATGTTTCCCGGCCGGATAGCTCCTTCTTTTCTTTCGGTGTGTTTTTATTAACTCGTTCCATGTAAAAAAGACGTTTAGGGTGTGGACGGTCTTCTTAAAATAGCTATAAACGCAGCACCTTAAAGGTCTCCAGTGTGTCATCAAATACAGTAAATACAGCCGGATATCCCGGCGCTATTGATCCAATCTTTCTATCTAACCCGATGGCCTGGGCGGGACGACGAGTAACCATATCAATAGCCACGGCGATAGGAATTTGAACTTCAAATACAGCATTTCGTACTGCATCTCCCAGAGATATTGTAGATCCGGCCAGATGTCCGCTTTCAGTCAAATATTTACCCTCTTTTAATGTGGCATTAAAGTCCCCCCAGTGATAGCTTTTCTTCTTTTTACCAACAAAAAGAGCATCAGATACGAAAAAGAGCTTTTTACCTTTAAGTTTGTATGCCATTCTACCGGCAGAAAAAGTACTGTGAATCCCATCTAATATCATTGGGGTAGCAACGGTAGGGGTATCAAAAGCGGCACCAACTAATCCGGGAGAGCGAGATGTAAAAGGAGACATCGCATTATAAAGGTGAGTTACTAATTTGATCCCCTTCTTAAAAGCTTCTTCAGCTTCTTCATAAGTAGCATTAGAATGCCCCACAGCTAAGTGGATACCCGAATCAAGAAGCATATCTAATTGTTTAGGAGTGAAAATCTCAGGGGCTATTGTCATCAGTTTTATGATGTTTTTACCTCGATTAATAATTTCTTTCAGTTCCTCATCAGTGGGTTTTCGGATCCAGGATAAAGCATGAGCTCCTTGTTTTATGGGGTTAATGAAAGGACCTTCCAGGTGAATACCCAAAACTCCATTAGCAGGAAATTTCTCCTTGTATTTTTTTACAGCTTCAATTCCTTTAAGGATGTGAGGTAATGGGGAAGAAATAATAGTCGGTAATACAAAACCGGTACCTTCATTTACACAAGAATCGTGTACATCTTTTACGGCTTCCAGGTCAGCCT
>CAYRBD010000114.1:0-3318 GCA_964422465.1 uncultured Chitinophagaceae bacterium | reverse complement strand
GTACCTTCATTTACACAAGAATCGTGTACATCTTTTACGGCTTCCAGGTCAGCCTGTTCACTAAAGTTTATTTCTGCTCCGCCATTTACTTGCAAATCGGTAAAAGTAGCCGACAGGCATTCAACCGAATGGTCTGCTGAAGCAGAATATCACGGTTGAATACCTGTTATTTTTCCATTGTCTGCCAATATGGTTTGGTTTTCAAGCCTCTTTGACCGGGTATATATCTTTTTTGCAAAAACGGATATTTTCATTTCTCAAACATTTTTTTATATAAATCTATTCCATAGCTGGTAGGTAGTGGTTCACCTTCTACTAATTTATACGTACGACTTGTATCAGGTTGTCGTTCTGCCCTTAAAAAGACGACATCCTTTCTTTTTTCTTCATAAAAATCATGTGCAAATGCATACAGATGGGTAACAAAGAATATTTTCTGATGATTGTCCAGCAAGGCATTGACAATTTGGCGGGCAATTTCAGAACCTTCTCTTTCATTAGTAGCTGCAAATGATTCATTAAAGAGAAACAAAGAATCCGGCGTAATGTGATCTGTAATTTCGCTCATTCTACTAAGTTCTTCATCAAATTTACCACTTTTCATCATGCTATCTTCTTCTCTTTTGAAATGCGTAAACAGGTTGCTGCAAATACTAGTACTAAAGGACGTTGCCGGGACAAACATACCGGATTGCATCATGAGTTGGGCCACACCAATGCTTCGCAGGAAAGTAGATTTTCCACCCTGGTTGGCGCCGGTAATGAGAATAAGACCGGCATCCTCAGCCTGAAGATCGTTACCTACAATTTTTTTCTTCATGCTCAATGCCAGACATACATCATATAAATCCGTGAAGGCATGCCCCGGTTTTTCAATACCGGTGATATGGGGGAAAGTACAAGGCTCGCCAAGCAGGGTAAGCTTCTCCTGTAAATGGATACACCCTATATAAAAGGCTATTTCGACACGCAGTGTATTGAAAAAGCCGAGAATATGATCGTTGGATTGCGCCAATGCATTGGCTACAAGATTAAGGCCCTTATCTCTTATATCCGATAGGTATCTTACCCCCGCTTCGTCACGCGGATGGACAGAAAAATAGTATCCGGATGGTCTCCGGGGGAATAGCCGTTGCCACCAATTCGGCTTTTTTACCTGCGGCTTATGCAGGGTGTAACCGGTCCCCTTATTTCCTTCGTCCAGCCGCGCGCTTATTAAAATACCGTAAGGGAATCTTAACGTTTTAAGTTGTTTTTCTATTTCTAAAAAATATTCATCGGTAAGTTCTTTTTTTATCATGTCGAAAAACCGGGTAAAACCATCCGACTTGAACCTAACTGCATACTGATCTGCAACATTCCGTAGTTGTTTTAAAATGCTTAGATAGACGTGCATCATTCCTATGGAGCTCGACAAAACAGAAGAAGGGCGGGAGGTAAAGACACTAAACCAATTATTCTGCCAGCTTTCCTTAGCACTTACGGCAATCGTATAAATTTGCGAAAGAATAGATACATTGTTCAGACAATCTTTTAGCACTTCCTGACGATACAGGATCGTTTCCGGGTCGCAATTTATAGCTGATAAAACAACCTTTTTGACTACCTCCATTAAAAAATCATCCTTATCAGCCATGGCAGAAAAGAGCATGTCTAATTCCAAATCTTGTGTCAGCGCCTTTTCATTCCATCGCAAGGGCCGTTTTAAATCAAAATCATGGTCTTTATATAGAAGGAAGACATTCATCGTTTCAACCTTTCTTTTAGGTGTGGATAAGTAACCCTGTATTTCTCGGCAATAGATAAAGCGTAGGCCAATCCGTCTGCGGGCCGCCTCATAATCTTATAGGTCCTGGATGCAGGATTTTCTTTTTCTACCATACTGGTCATGCTCACGATTTTACTGCTCATAGTTGTCAATTCATCAATAAAAGTTATCCATACGCATAAAGTATCTTTCCGGATTATTCTTTCCAGGATAATTTTACTTATAAAAACAGCATCCTGTAAGGTCGTGGAAGATAAAATCTCATTCATAATAATAAGGCTGTCTGAGGTGGAATGGCGCAATAGGACATTTATCCTGTACAGGTCTTCTTCAAATTTACTGCGATGCGTACTGATATCTTCTTCTTTTTCAAAATGAGTAAATAAGCGGTCAAAAAGAAATAATTTTGCCTCCCTGCCCGGGACAGGGCAGCCCAGACATGCCAGGTAGTGGAGCTGGCCAAAAGTACGGGCAAAGGTGGTTTTCCCGCCCTGGTTTGGGCCGGTTACAATGATGATCCTTTCTTCCCCCTTTAGATAGAAATTATTGGTTATTACAGGGGAATTTTTATTTACCAGCCTGTGTGCCAGCGCTAAATCGAATCCTTCTTCGTTGCATACCTCTTTGGAAATGTCGGAAATCTCCGGATAGCAAAAGGACAATCCGTTTTCTTTTATCCCGGTAATATATTCCAGGTACGCCACATAAAATTGAATCTCCCGGTCAAAAGCAAGGATTATTTGGTTCTGGTAATCTTTATTTTCCTCACAAAAGCTGTCAAGGTGGTGAAAAAGATCGGGGTATAACTGAGCCACTCCTTCCAATATGGAAGCTTCTACATGGTTCATTTCAGGTGATGTGGGAAATTCCACCCTGTAATCTTTAGCAGGATGTTGGCTGAATTTTTCAAATAAGGAGGTTATTTCGCGGCTGTAGTCCTGCGCTGCATTATATGGAAGCACCTGAACAAGCAGTTCTTTGATATGAACGCTATATCGTACTGCAGAGAATTCTTCCTGTAACTTTTTGGTTTCATTAAAAGGTGAAACAAAAGCTTCGTCATTTATATAATTCACCAAATATTCACGGAAAGCTATCAGACCCTGGGATTTTATGGCATCCTGCAATAAATGATATTTCAGGGATATAACTGCCTCAAGATAAAACCGAACTGCATCCAGAAAAAGTCGCTCTCTCTGGTACTTATATCGACTTTTTGCAGCATCAGGCAATGCTTTACGCATTTCCTGCATATTTTTAGAAAAGAAGACAATATGCTGAAATAACAAAGGGTTTTCCAGGTCTTTCATGATCTGCTGGCGATAAAGGATGGTGTTCCTGTCAGCTAAAGGAGTATAAAAAAAAGGATTTAAATGATATTCTTCCCTGCCGGCTGTAACCGTGTCGATGACCTGATTCAGGTTCAAATCAGGAAAACAATCGGGAGGCGTTGCCGTGGTTGCTTCAGAGCCTGCCTCATCTGCGACACCGCAGTATAGGATGCTGTGAAATGTTGTGGCTGTATCAGGGGAATCAACGGGTGTTGGCAT
>CAYRBD010000113.1:0-9060 GCA_964422465.1 uncultured Chitinophagaceae bacterium | reverse complement strand
ATGGTTGCAGCAGCAAACAAAATGCCATGATCAAATGGACGCGGGTTATTTTTATTCTTTCAATGAGCATAATAGGATGTAGGAGTGTGAATACGCAACAACAGCCAGATGGTGAAATAAATGGTTTATGGCGGCTCTCCACGCTTGATTTAGATTCGCTTCCTCAGGCAACCCATAAATCTCTGACACAGGTATATAGCGATCATAGTCTGGCCACCCGGGATGTGACTTTCAGGGACGAAAGGCTCTTAAAGATGCGAGGTATTGATAAGGTCTATAGCATGCCGGAATATAAGACCAGGAAAGAATGGGAGGCCAGGAAGGAATATCTTAGAGCACATGTTTTGATTTGTGCCGGTTTATGGCCGATGCCGGAAAAGACGCCTTTGCATCCTGAATATTATCACAAGATCGTTCATGACGATTATATTGTTGAAACGGTAACCATTCAGCCTTATCCGGGGTTTTTCCTTGGGGGGAATATTTATAGACCCAAAGGAGCAGGCCCGTTTCCCGGTGTATTATGTCCGCATGGACATTTCAAACATGGGCGTTTAACTGATAATGTCGTAACCTCCATACCGGGGCGTTGTATTAATTTTGCAAAACAGGGTTATGTAGCGTTCTCTTATGATATGGTAGGGTATTGCGATACCAGACAAGCATCTCACACTTTTGCCGATGATCGTATTTCAAGCTTATATGGAATTAATCTTTTAGGATTGCAGTTGTGGAACAGTATTCGGGCATTGGATTTTCTTTTAAGCCTGCCGGTAGTAGATACCAACCGTATTGGTATTACAGGGGCCTCTGGCGGGGGTACGCAAACCTTTCTTCTGACGGCTGTGGATGATCGCTTTCAGGCAGCAGCTCCGGTAAACATGGTGAGCAATACAATGCAGGGAGGGGATTTATGTGAAAATGCACCCGGACTCAGAGTAAATACCTTTAATGTTGAAATTGCCGCAATGGTGGCCCCTAAACCCCTTTTACTGGTTTCGGATACCCATGACTGGACCTTTAATACACGTAATACCATTATGCCGATGATGCGGTCTATTTACAGGCTTTATGATGCGGCGGATAAAGTAAAAAATGAACATTTCGACTACAAACATAATTATAATAAGGCAAGCAGAGAGGCGGTATATGCCTGGTTTGGGAAGTGGTTATTAGGTAAGGATAAAAAGGTGGGTCTTAGAGAACATTCCTTTGTGACAGATCCGGATTCTCTTCTTTTAGCCTTTTTAAATAAGCCGCTTGGGGCGGCTATTAAAGATAAAAAGAGTTTTGAGCAGTTGTCGCCCTCCCAGTACCATGATGCACCTCTTAAATTGGATGAAGAAGGGCTAAAGCAATTGCTGAAGAAAATTTATAGGCAGCAGTTACAAAGGAATTGGCCCAAAAATGAACACAGCCTTAAAAAATTCAGGAAAGTATACGGGACCGCAGTGCAACATCTTATAGGGACGGGCATGCCTCAAAAGGAAGTTACCTGCAAAATTATAGATCGAAGCAAGGGTTCTGATTTTATTGCTACACAGCTTCTGATTTCTAAAAAACAAGAAAACAAATGGATCCCGTGTGTATTATATCAGCCTATGTCGGCGACAAACACAACAGTGATCCTTACTGCTGATGAAGGCAAGGGCCAATGGGTATCAAAAGGAAGTGCAGTACCTGATAAGAGGATAAAGACACTGCTTAATAATGGATTCAATGTCTTAACCCCTGATCTGTTTAAGCAAGGCGAGCATGTATTGCAGGACTCAACATTGACAAGGAGAGATGAACATGCCAAGTTTTTTACCACTTATAATCTTACAGACAGGCAGAATCAAATCCAGGACCTGGTTACTATTATCAATGCGCTTAAGGAGAATAAGGATTTATCGGGTGCTATAAATTTGTATGCTACCGGAAATACCGGAATGACCGGCTTGCTTTTAGCGGCGACAACGAAATCCCTGGACCATATTGTCATAGATGGAAACCATTTTGAGCCCACGTCTGACAAAGATATGTTGCAATTACAAATACCGGGCATTATGCGAATTGGAGGATTAAAGACTGTATTAGCGCTCGCATCGAACCAGCCTTTGTTGATTTATAATGCAAATCCGGATTTAAAAGATGATCACCTTAATAAAGTATCTGAACTGGAAAATAATAAAGATAGATTTTTAATATACACCAAACCGTTACCATTAAATAAGATAGTAGCCTTTATGAAACCATAGATATCTTTTGGATTTATAACTCATAAAATTATTTTATCGGTAGCGTTATCGAAGATTTTTTAGGGTAAAAATGCTTCGATGTTTAAATTTGAAAAATTATTAAGTAATAGACCTAAAATAATGCAAATATATATTCAAGACAATCCGGTACAGTTAGGGGTCGAAGCAGGCTCTAAAGTAGCTAAAATTATTAGAAGTGCAATTAAGGAAAAAGGAGAATCCACAATTATTTTGGCCACAGGATCCAGCCAGTTTGAAACCCTAAAACAATTGGTTAAGGAACAGGAAATCGCATGGAATAAAGTAACAATGTTTCATTTGGATGAATACATCGGGCTGCCGGAATCTTCTCCGGCCAGCTTTAGAAGATATCTTAAAGAAAGATTTTTGGAAAAAGTTTCTTCACTAAAAGCTTATCATCTGATTAATGGAGAAGCTGATCCCGAAGAAGAATGCAGCCGGTTGGGTAATCTGATTAAAAACTTTTCCATAGATGTAGCTTTAGTAGGAATTGGTGAAAATGGGCACTTGGCTTTTAATGATCCTCCGGCAGACTTTGAAACAAAAAAACCCTATTTAATGGTAAACCTGGATAGAGATTGCAGGCAGCAGCAGTTATCTGAAGGTTGGTTTAAAACTTTGGATGAGGTTCCCCATCAGGCCATCAGCATGTCAATTCAACAAATTTTAAAATCTGAATATATTGTTTGCTCCGTTCCTGATAAGCGAAAAGCAAAGGCTATTAAAAATTGCATCAGTCATCCCGTGAGCAACCTTTTCCCGGCTGGTATTCTGCAGAATCATCCCAATTGTATCTGCTTTTTAGACAAAGAGTCCGCCTCGCTGCTTAATGAAGAATAGCCTTTTTTTATAATATAGTATTAAAGTTGGTGCAAAATCTCTAAAAAAACCTTTGGTTTATTGGTTAGAGACTAAATATTTACATAATTTTGCCCTTCATTCTTAGAATTGGTCCGGTAGCTCAGCTGGATAGAGCAACAGCCTTCTAAGCTGTGGGTCATGCGTTCGAATCGCATCCGGACTACACTATTATATTGTCTTTAGTGTTATTTCTCTTCTGCCTGAAAGGATAGAGGAAACGTGTCCTTTGCTACCTATGATGGGTTGTTCTATGTCTTTATTTCTTAACCCTTGCTCTTTCATTTTTTCTCTACTTAAATCCAATACATCTACTTCGGGCATCCTTATTGTCCTATCTTCGTAATCTTTTATTAATAAGAGTAATACCCCCAATTCGTCATCTTCTGCTGTATCAGGGCTGGCATGAAATATTTCCATAGCCCGTTTAACGGCTTTTTTATGTTCTGCTTCTGTTTTTATTACTTCCAAGTTCATATCGTTTACTTTATAAGTTCAGACTATATTTTATAGTTGCTACATCTATTTTATCATATTCTTTATGAGTGCCAAACCAAAAAGTATAACAGGCCCTTCTTCTAAAATTGAAGGAAACGACTAACCGATAGTCGTTTCCTTTTATGTTAAAAACTACCCTTTGACTATTTACAATACTTGCATTTTCGTACATTGCTTTCAATTCGTTTAAATTATCAAATTCCCGTTTTAGCATTTCATTATACCATACCAGCAGATGTTATTTAATAAATCACACAAAACAAAATCATTCATCTCTCTCTTTATACCAGTAATCCAGGCAGCGGCAATATTTTCCAAGAGCACAATCAGGTGCATAACCACTACAGAAGTCAAAGGTCATAATGCCACTATTTACCGGAACAAAGCCTTCTGTTAAGGTATTTACAGTTAATTTATATCGAGTATGAGGGGGGAGGTTATCTGGTAAATCAATATCTGCATTCCAGGTAAAAAGCAGATGTTCAAAGGCATTACAAACCAAACTGATATCTCGATCGCTCAGCTGCTCTGCCGGTGGAAAATCTTCGGGTGAAAGACCGCAATAAGCGCCAAATGACTGGTGAGGCTCGTCTTCTCCACAAACCCAGCGCTCTATGGCTTCCATCTCTTCTTCAAAACTTTGGGAAACAAATTCCTCCATCGGACCTTCCGGGCGTTCTGCCGCCTGAATGTCCTCGATAAGAAAAGGGACGTAAGGATGCATAACTTTTGATTTTGCAAGATAAATGTACCTATTTTCTTTTATTCTGAGAAAATTATGATTAAAACAGAGCCGCTTGCAGCTGCCTGTAAGTCATTTTCCGCGTTTTTCCAGCATCTCAAAATAAGCCTTATAGAGCTCCGGCGTTTCTTCTTTTAGTTTTTTTCGATGATAAACAGATGATTTGGTGTCGTTCTTTTCTAAACTACGGTGAGCTTGCAGTAGATGGTAGTAGCCATTTAAAGCCATTTGATGAGATTCGTCCTGAGCGGATATCTCATCTGGAGAGGAATATAGAGGCAGAATACCCTGAATCCAGCCATGGGCAGGCGCTAAAGCAAAGCCCGATTGTTCCACAATTTTTCTTAATTCTTTATATTCGATTCGATCTGCTAATGCGCTTCCCGGGGCTTTCAATAAGGCCATAAGATAGCTCTTTTTTGCCTTCCCTTTTTCCCCTTTTAACCATTGAGCTTGTGCCAGAAAATACAGTAAATCCCCTTTCTGAGGATGGCGCTTTATGAGAAACAGCATAAGGTGCTCCGCTTTTTTAAAATTCTTTGATTGGAGCAATAAATCAAAGATAGTCTGGACTTCAGAGAAATCGGTCTCTCGCTTTTCCATTTCGCAATCAGCGATAAATCCAATCAAACTTTTTCTAAAACCAGACAGGCGGGGGATGAAAAGAAATTTTCCAAAATCTGACAGCAGGCCTGCGATATCCGGAGAATCTTTACTCGCTAGTGCTCCGGCTATTTTTGGCTGCCAATATTGGGTTGCGTCTATGGTTTTTTGGGTATCTTCCCTGTTAATAGAAGAATTAAGAGCTCTATTGAGTTGCACCAGAGCTTCTTCCATTTGCAACTTTGCGAGGTGATCCAGCCCTCTTTCCAGATCCAGATTATCCCATAAAGAAGGTGGTGGTACATTCATTTAAAAAGGTATTTAAAAAGCCTGACCAGCAGGATAATGATACAGACCAGAAAAAGCAGAATGGAAATCCGGTTCATTCCATGCATCATTTTCACATAAGTGGTTTTAGGTGCATTCGGATCCTTCTTTTTCAGAAAAAGATAGCGCAGTATTTGATCCCAGATTTTGTTCATCCTTGCAAAGTTACAGATTATATGAGGGATAAAAGGGGGCGGTTATCCACAAATTGGTTACATTTGTTTAAAGTAATTTCTTATGAGCAGACAAATCAATAAAGTGGCGGTTTTAGGTTCGGGAGTGATGGGCTCACGTATTGCCTGTCATTTTGCCAATGCAGGCATACCCGCTTTGCTTCTGGATATTGTTCCCCGGGAGTTGACTCCGGAAGAACAAAAAAAAGAGTATGATCTGGAGCATCCGGTTGTTCGTAACCGCATTGTAAACAAGGCACTGGAATCTACTGTAAAATCCAAGCCTGCTCCGGTCTTTACCAAAGAAGTTTTATCGCTCATCCAGACCGGTAACCTGGAGGATGATCTCAAGAAAATATCGGATTGTGACTGGGTGATAGAAGCTGTTACGGAAAACCTGGGTATTAAAAAACAACTTTATGAACGGGTAGAACAATTCCGCAAAGAGGGAACTTTAATAACTTCCAATACCTCCGGTATTCCGGTTAATTTATTAATTGAGGGCCGAAGTGAGGACTTTAAAAAGAATTTTTGCGGGGCACATTTCTTTAATCCGCCCCGATATCTTCAGTTATTAGAAGTGATTCCTACCAAAAGTACAGCTTCGGAGGTGACAGACTTTCTCCTTCATTTTGGCGATCTCTATCTGGGTAAAACGACTGTTCTTTGTAAAGATACCCCGGCTTTTATTGCAAACAGGGTGGGGGTTTTTTCTATGATGGCAGTTTTTCATCTGATGGAGCAACTGGATTTAAACATTGATGAGGCAGATGCACTCACCGGCACCCTGATTGGTCATCCCAAGTCGGCTACTTTCAGGACTTGCGATGTAGTAGGAATAGACACTTTCGTAAAGGTCGCAGATGATCTGTTGGAAAATTGTCCTGAGGATGAGGCCCGGGAATGGTTTAAAGTGCCGGACTTTGTGAGAAAACTGGTTGCAGACAACCGGCTGGGAGCAAAAACCGGGAGTGGGTTTTATAAAAAAGTGAAAACAGAAAAAGGATCGGAAATTCTAACTTTAGATGTTGCATCCGATACCTACAAACCTAGAAACAAGCCCCGGTTTCCTGAACTTGACCCCATCAAGTCAGAGGAGGACCTGAAAAAGAGGCTGCAGGCATTATTTAAGGTGGAAGGAAAAGTTGGGGACTTTTTCCGGCTGTTTCATTACCATCTTTTTGCCTATGTATCTCATCGTATCCCTGAGATTGCCGATGAGCTATATCGCATTGATGAAGCGATGAAAGCCGGATTTGGCTGGCAATTGGGACCGTTTGAAATATGGGACATTCCGGGGATAAGAGATACTTTGGAAGATATGGAAAAAGCCGGTATTAATGCTGCTGATTGGGTTAAAGACCTGGGAAAGGAAGCAGATGCCTCTTTTTATAAAATTCATAAAGGCACTCGTTTATATTTTGATCAGGCAGGCAGAGATTATGTAAAAGTACCCGGCTCTGATTCTTTTATTATTCTGGAAAATCTGTCAGAAAATATTGTTTGGAAAAATCAGGTGTGTCATCTGACTGATATGGGAGAGGGTATCATTTGTCTGGATTGGGAAACCAAAATGAATACCATTGGCAGTGAAGTCATCACGGGGATTAACAAGGCTATTGAGATAGGAGAAAAAGATTTTTCAGGGTTGATTCTGGGAAACGAGGGAACCAATTTTTCGGCTGGCGCTAATGTAGGGCTTATTTTTATGATGGCGGTGGAGCAGGATTGGGATGAACTGAATCAGGCTATCAGGTCTTTTCAGAATACAAGTATGCACATCCGCTATTCCCATATTCCGATAGTGGCCGCGCCTCATGGTCTCACGCTGGGTGGCGGTTGCGAGTTCAGCCTGCATGCCGATGCCATTCAGGCAACTGCTGAGACGTATATTGGCTTGGTAGAAACGGGCCTTGGGATCATTCCTGCAGGTGGAGGAACCAAAGAATTTGTCTTGCGGGCTTCAGCTGTTTATCAAAAGGGAGAAATTGAGTTACCAGTTCTTCAGAACCGTTTTATGACTATTGGTATGGCAAAAACATCCACATCTGCCGCGGAGGCTTATCAACTGGGCCTGATGGAGAAAGGGAAAGACCGGTATTCCATGAATGCGAAACGGGTGTTGGCAGATGCAAAACGGAGACTGCAGGAAATGGTTTCTTCCGGCTATGTACCTCCGGTGATGAAAGGGGATATTAAAGTATTAGGCCGTGATGGGTTGGGTGCTTTACTTATTGGGATTGACAGCATGAGAACGGGAAATTTCATTTCAGAACATGATGCCAAGGTGGCCCGAAAACTGGCTTATGTCATGTGCGGCGGGGATTTGTCCGCCATGACTAAAGTAAATGAACAATACCTGTTAGACTTGGAGCGGGAGGCCTTTATCAGCCTTTGTGGGGAAAGAAAGACCCTGGAACGGCTGCAGGGATTGGTCAAAACAGGGAAAATAATCAGGAATTAGCTTTTCATGAAATACTATGTGATAGCAGGAGAAGCTTCAGGTGATCTGCATGGAAGCAACCTGATTCAAGAATTACACCGAAAAGATGAGGATGCCGAAGTGCGTTGCTGGGGAGGTGAACTTATGCAGGAGGCAGGCGCTACACTCGTAAAACACTATAAAGAGTTGGCTTTCATGGGTTTTGTTGAAGTGGCCGGGCATTTGCGTACTATTTTTAACAATATTAATTTTTGTAAAGAGGATATTAAGCGGTTTAGTCCGGAGGCGATTGTTTTAATTGATTACCCGGGATTTAATCTGCGAATCGCAGAATGGGCGCATGAGCAGGGCTTCAAAGTGATTTATTATATTTCCCCCCAGGTTTGGGCCTGGAAAGAAAGCCGGGTAAAAAAAATTCGTCGCTGCGTAGATGAGATGATTGTAATATTGCCTTTTGAAAAAGGGTTTTATGATAAATGGGACTACAAAGTCCACTATGTCGGACATCCATTGGCTGAGGTGATAAAAAAGGCAAAAGAAAAGGGACCGGGAGAGCCTATTTCAGATAAAAAAATAATTGCATTATTGCCGGGTAGCAGAAAGCAGGAAATCCTGAAAAAGCTGCCCATTATGCTAAAGATGATCCGGTATTTTCCGGAATATGTCTTTGTTGTAGCACGAGCCCCTCAGCAGGAGGATGCCTTATATGAAACTATTGTCTCCCGTTTCCCGGCTGAGAACATAAACTTTGTAAAAAACAAGACTTATCAACTTTTGCAACAGGCCGATGCTGCATTGGTAACTTCCGGTACTGCTACGCTGGAGACTGCACTTTTTGAGGTGCCACAAGTTGTTTGCTACACCGCCAATCCCGTTTCCTACGTATTGGCTAAAAAACTGATCAAGATTAAATATATCTCTTTGGTGAATCTCATATTGGATAAGGAAGCAGTACCCGAATTGATTCAGGGAGATTTGAATATTGAACGACTGCGGAAGGAACTGGAGGCCATTTTGTATGGCTTCAAAAGGCAACAGCAACTTGCAGATTATAAATTGTTGCAGGAAAAGTTGGAAGAAGGAAATGCTTCTGAAAAAGCAGCAGAAATTATTGTGAAAAGCATCAAAAAGGATTGACCTGAAACCGGTGGGCTA
>CAYRBD010000112.1:0-9121 GCA_964422465.1 uncultured Chitinophagaceae bacterium | reverse complement strand
GGCTCCGGCTCCGATTATTCCCCTTTTCTGCAACACCTGGGGATTGCTTCCATGAACCTTGGGTTTGGCGGAGAAGACGGCGGCGGCGAATACCACACGATGTATGATGATTACCTGTTTTTTAAGCGATTCAAAGATCCTGATTTTAAATACGAAGTAGCCCTGGCCCAAGTAGCGGGAATAGCAGTTTTACGTTTGGCTGACGCCGATATCCTGCCCTTTGACTTCACCCATTATTACAAGACCATAGAGCAATATGCCGATGAAGTGCAACAATTAGCCGATCATCTGCGGAAAGAAACGGCTTATGAAAATGATCTTCTCAAAGACAGCATCTATGAAAGGGTGTCTGACCCAAGCCGGACTTTTGTTGCTCCAAAAGTAGAATCTGCCGTTCCCTATTTCAACTTTGCCCCTTTACAAAACGCCCTGCAAAAGGTCAAACAAAGCGCCGATAATTATGAAAACACCTTCACGGAGCTCATACACAACCCAGACATTGATAATATCCAACAGATCAATAAAAAGGTTTATAAAAGTGAACGTCAGCTCACCTCCGAAAAAGGTTTGCCCGGAAGACCCTGGTTCCGGCACCTGATATACGCGCCGGGCTATTACACCGGTTACGGAGTTAAAACCCTGCCAGGCGTTCGTGAAGCCATCGAAGAACGAAACTTTGATGAAGTAGAACCTGAAATAAAATTACTGGGAGAAACATTGACGAATTTTAGTACGTTTATTGAGGGATTAGCAGATAGATAGAACGTTCCAAATGCTTAAATTTGCATTATGAAGTTAGATAAAGAAAAAATAGATAAAATTAAGCAATATCTTAGAGGAAGGCCCGTTTTAAAGGCATACCTCTTCGGATCTTATGCGCGGGGAGATGCCAATGAAAAGAGTGATATTGACCTATTATTAGATTTGGATTACTCTCAGCGTATCGGCCTGCAATTTGTTCAAATGAAGATTGACCTGGAAAAGATACTCAACCAGAAAATTGATATTGTTTCTTCCAATGGCTTATCAAAATATATTAGACCTGTCATTGATCAAGAAAAAAAATAATCTATGCAAAATAAGCTTGGAGATAAAGGTCAGGCTTCAGCATATTTTAGATGCTATCGTTGAGATAAAATCCTATATTCTGGGCTCCAAATTTGAAGATTTTACCAATAATTCCATGATGAGGTTTGCCTGCCTAAAACAAATTGAAATAATTGGGGAGGCAAGCCATTTCATTACAGAAGAAACCAAAGCTAAATTTTCCGATATCGAATGAGGACAAATAATCAGTATGAGAAATGTGCTTGTTCATGAATATTTCGGAGTTGATTTAAACCTGATTTGGGAAGTTATCAAAAAGGATTTACCATATCTGGAAAGAAAAGTAGGAGAAATATTAAATAGCATATAAGGTATCCTTTATAAAAAGGAAGAAAAATGACAAAATATCACAAACCCCTCCCCTCCCCCATAAATGGGTAAAAAGTAGAATTAATTCCTTTCTCCTTTAATTTCCCTACAAAAAAATACTACCTTTGCAGCCCGAAATTAAAATTTAATTGAATAACTGATCATGCCGGACCTACATTTTCAACGAAACTTTGGAATCGCAGCACATATTGATGCAGGCAAAACCACAACAACAGAGCGCATTTTATACTATACAGGGATTTCTCACAAGATCGGGGAAACCCATGATGGTTCTGCCGCTATGGACTGGATGGACCAGGAAAAAGAGCGGGGGATCACCATTACCTCTGCTGCCACTACCTGTTTCTGGAAATTTCCAACCCATCAGGGCGAAGCCTATGATGAAACCAAACAATATAAGTTTAACATTATCGACACCCCGGGGCACGTAGATTTTACCATTGAAGTAGAACGTTCTATGCGCGTCCTGGATGGCCTTGTAGCGCTATTTTCTGCTGTAGATGGTGTAGAGCCTCAATCTGAGACCGTTTGGCGGCAGGCCAATCGTTATAATGTACCGCGCATTGGTTTTGTTAACAAAATGGACCGGGCAGGGGCCGATTTTTTGATGGTTGTCAAACAGGTACATGATATGCTCGGAGCCAAAGCCATCCCCTTAGAACTCCCCATAGGCGCAGAAGACAACTTCAAAGGCGTTATCAACCTGATCACCAACAAAGGGATCATCTGGGATGATTCTACCCAGGGCATGAAGTACAAAGAGATTGAGGTTCCTGAAGATATGAAGGAAGAAGTAGCAGAATGGCGGGGGAAACTGGTAGAAGCCGTAGCAGAATACGATGAGACCTTAATGGAAAAATATTTTGAAGATCCCGATTCTATCACTGAAGACGAGATGCATGCTGCCATTCGGAGCGCTACTATTGATCTCTCCATTATTCCTATGATCTGTGGCTCTGCTTTCAAAAACAAAGGAGTGCAGGCCCTGCTCGATTGTGTAGTAAGATACTTGCCAAGTCCGGTAGATGTTGAGGCTATTGACGGGGTTAATCCGGATACTGATAAAGAAGAACACCGCAAGCCTGATGCCAGCGAACCCTTTTCTGCACTGGCTTTTAAGATCATGACCGATCCATTCGTAGGGCGGCTGGCTTTCTTCCGCTGTTACTCCGGCCATCTGGATGCCGGCTCATACGTACTCAATGCCCGTACAGAAAAGAAGGAGCGTATCAGTCGCATTTTGCAAATGCATGCCAATAAACAAAATCCACTGGAATTTATAGAAGCCGGGGACATTGGCGCTGCAGTAGGCTTTAAAGATATTAAAACAGGAGATACCCTTTGTGATCAGGATCATCCTATAGTACTGGAATCTATGTTTATCCCGGACCCGGTTATTTCCATAGCCGTAGAACCCAAGACCAAAAATGACATGGACAAGATGGGAACGGCCATAGCCAAACTTATTGAAGAAGATCCCACGCTAACCGTAACTTCAAATGAAGAAACCGGCCAAACCGTATTGAGCGGTATGGGAGAACTTCATCTGGATATCATCATTGACCGGTTGCGCCGTGAATTTAAGGTAGATATCAACCAGGGTGCTCCCCAGGTAACTTATAAAGAAGCTTTACAAGCCACCATTGAACATCGGGAAATTCTTAAAAAACAGACCGGTGGTCGCGGTAAGTTTGCCGATATCAAATTTGAGATTGGCCCGGCAGAGGAAGAGTGGATTAAAGAAAATGAAGGCAAAAGCCTGCAGTTCGTCAATGATATCTTCGGCGGGTCCATTCCTAAGGAATATATTCCTGCGGTACAAAAAGGATTTGAACAGGCCATGCGTACAGGCGCTTTAGCCGGTTTCCCTTTGGAAAATATGCGTATTCGCCTGTTTGACGGAAGTTTCCATCCGGTGGATTCTGATGCCAATTCTTTTGAAATGGTCGCCAAGCAAGCCTTCCGGGCCGCTGCGAAAAAGGCAAGTCCCATTCTGCTGGAACCCATCATGAAGGTAGAAGTGGTTACTCCAGAACAATACATGGGCGATGTAACCGGAGATTTAAACCGCCGTCGCGGACTCATGGAAGGGATGGACTCCAGAAACAACCTTCAGGTAATTAAAGCAAAAGTCCCACTGAGTGAGATGTTTGGCTATGTTACCCAATTACGCTCGCTGAGTTCAGGACGTGCAACTTCTACCATGGAATTTTCTAATTATGCACCCGCTCCTAAAGGGATTACAGAGGAAGTGATCGCCTCAGTAAAAGGCAGCGTGAATGCATAAATGAAAGAGGATATAAAAATATAAAGTCCCGCCAAGGCGGGACTTTTTCTATGCATTACCAATACCAAAGCGGATTTCGTCTGGTAAAGAGGATATACTTTTTAATATTTATCCAAAAAGCCATCACCATGTAGATGATCAGGGGAGAACCTATTGTAAGAAAGGAGATATAAATAAACCACATCCGGATACGGGAAGTTGCGATCCCAAGTTTCTCGCCAATGGTGGAACAAACGCCAAAGGCCTGCCATTCCATGAAATTACGCAATGTTTTCATTTTTGAATGTTTATATGCCTCTTGAAACTCAAAAATACTACTTTTTTCTAAATCAGACAGAAATAAACAGATTAATGTTGTATTCAGCTTTGAGCCTTCAGCTTTGAGCCTTTAGCTTTGGGCATTGGGCTTTTCACTTTGGAAACCCTGCTGCGTTTAGACAACGCTATATCCAGTACTTCATTCATTTGATCAACATAATGAAATTTTAAACCTTTGATATAGCGGTTATCAATTTCCTCAATATCCTTTTCATTTCTCTGGCAAAGGATAATCTCTTTTAAGCCGGCTCTTTTAGCTGCTAATATTTTTTCTTTAATACCTCCTACCGGGAGTACCTGGCCCCGGAGGGTAATCTCGCCGGTCATGGCCAGATAAGGACGTATTCTTTTATCTTTAAAGGCCGATGTCAAAGCGCTGAGCATGGTAACTCCGGCACTTGGACCATCCTTGGGAACGGCTCCTTCCGGCACATGAATATGGATGTTCTTATGATCAAAAACGGCCGGATCAATATCAAATTCTCTGGCATGCGCCCGCAGATAGCTGAGTGCAGTAGTGGCTGACTCTTTCATCACGTTTCCGAGATTTCCGGTAAGTTTCAATTCTCCTTTCCCTTCGCTCAGGCTTACTTCAATAAAAAGAATGTCTCCCCCTACATAAGTCCAGGCCAACCCCACAGCAACACCACTGTGATTTGTTGATTTATACATATCCATACTGAAACGGGATTTGCCAAGCATACCTTCCATTAGTTCCGGTGTTAAGGTGGTTGGCAACTTTTCGTCCATAGCCACTTTCCGGGCAATGGAGCGCATGATGGCAGCCAGTTTACGGTCCAGCTCACGTACACCACTTTCCCGGGTATAATCCTGAATTAGTTTTTGAAGCACCTTTTTGGGAAAGGTCATTTTGAGTTTTGGCAACCCATGCGCCTTTTTCTGCTTAGGAATCAGATGGCGGCGGGCTATTTCTATCTTTTCTTCAACGGCATAACCGCTAAGTTCAATAATTTCCAACCTGTCGCGCAGGGCAGGGTGTATCCCGTTCAGACTGTTGGCTGTAGCAATAAACAACACCTTGGAGAGGTCATATTCCAATTCAAGGTAATTATCATAAAAGGAGTGGTTTTGCTCGGGGTCCAATACTTCCAGAAGGGCCGAACTTGGATCACCGCGAAAATCACTGCCAACCTTATCCAGTTCATCCAATACCATTACCGGGTTAGAAGATTTCACCTTTCGGATACTCTGAATAATACGGCCCGGCATAGCGCCAATATAGGTTTTGCGATGCCCCCGAATTTCACTTTCATCGTGCATTCCTCCCAGACTCAGACGCACATATTTTCGATTAATAGAATCCGCAATAGACTTGCCCAGCGAGGTCTTGCCAATTCCGGGAGGGCCTACAAAGCATAAAATAGGAGATTTCATGTCTCCTTTCAACTTCAATACCGCCAGGTACTCAATGATACGGTCTTTGATCTTATCCATATCATAATGATTCTTGTCCAGCACCTTTCGTGCGTGTTTTAAATCATATTTATCCCGGGTATATTCCTCCCAGGGGAGGTCCAGCATCAGGTCCAGGTTATTGTAGATAACAGAATAATCCGGAGTAGAAGGATGAATTCGTTCCAGTTTGCTGATATTTTTCTTAAAAGCCTGTTTGACGGTTTCCGGCCATTTCTTTTTCTCACCTCTTTTTTCCAATTCTCTTATTTCCCGGTCATTCGAATCGCCCCCCAATTCCTCTTTTATAGACTTCAATTGTTGCTGCAGGAAATACTCTCTCTGCTGCCGGTCCAGGTCAGCCTTGGTTTTGGTGGTAATCTTATTTTTGAGCTCAGCCAACTGTAACTCCGTCTGCAGGAGTTTCAACAAAAATTCAGCTTTCCCATTCAGGTCATTCATTGACAGAAGCTGTTGTTTATCATTAAGGCCGGAGCTTAGGTTAGAGGCTACAAAATGGATTAGAAAGGACGTATTTTCAATGTTATTTAGGATGACGCTGGCTTCACTGGGAATGTTGGGAGAAAGCTTGATGATTTGGGTGGCTAAATCACGTATAGAAGAAGAATAGGCATTGAATTCCTTCTTAGCTTCCTCACTTTTGGGCCATTCATCCTCAAGAGAGGTTACCCTCGCTTTGAAATAAGGATCCTCTTCAATGATCTCCTCTACTTTAAAACGCCTGCGCCCCTGAATAATAATAGTGGTGCCTCCATCGGGCATCCGAATGAGTTTTACGATTCGGGCCACCGTACCAATAGCAGCCAGGTCCTTTTTTGCAGGGTCTTCTATAGCGCTGTCTTTTTGAGCTACCACGCCGATAAGTTTATCTGACTTATTGGCATCCTGCACCGCCATTATAGATTTGTCTCTTCCGACGGTTATGGGTAAAATAACGCCCGGAAAAAGAACCGTATTCCTCAAAGGCAATAAAGGGAGCGCTTCGGGGATTATGTCGTCTTCTATATCATCAGGGGAATCTTCATTAAGCGGTAAAATAGGCATAAATTCAAACTCTTCTTCGCCTCCTTCAGCAAAAAACGGAATATCTTTCATAATATATTTTCAGTCAAGTTGTCACAATTACAATAAAAAGAGCCCCACTCGGGGAGTGTTCTTATATAGTCAAGTTTAATGCCAAGCTGCCTTTTCATCGGGCTGATCATAAAAAGTTAAAATGGTCGAAAAAATGCTGTTTGTAATTTCTTCCCAGTGGAATTTCATTAGCACCAACAAAGACAGTATAATCATTAAAAGTATCCAGATGTTTTATATTGATGGAGTAGGAACGGTGTACCCGGATAAAATCCGGATGATTCAGTTTTCCCAAAATAGACTGCATATTGTCTCTAACCAGGTACTTCTTCCGGTCAGTATTGATGCAGGTATAATTCCCTTCAGAT
Source organism: uncultured Chitinophagaceae bacterium (assembly GCA_964422465.1). GTDB lineage: Bacteria > Bacteroidota > Bacteroidia > Chitinophagales > Chitinophagaceae > FW021-bin31. The sequence continues at coordinate 2,203 of CAYRBD010000112.1, read as the reverse complement.
TCAAGATAAAGAATATCCCCTCTTGTGATTTTTACAAAAGCATTGTTTTGTTTGATAAAAAAGGCTTCGTCAAAATGTAAAATCTCCTGCCCCGGAGATTGCAGCGCCCCCTTTGGAGCGGTCTTCAGCGGAACTATTTTTGAAGGGGAATTCTTTCTACAGGCAAAGTTGTTGAGGGCTATTTCTATAGATACAAGAAGGTTTTGTGGCTGGTAAGGTTTGGTTAAATAAGCGGCCGGACGGGTTTCTTTTGCCCGTTCAATGGTATTTCGATCTGTAAAAGCCGTGATAAAGATAAAAGGTAACTCCCGCAGGCTCATAATTCGCCTGGCCGTTTCAATGCCATCCCATTCTCCCCGGATTTGAATATCCAGTAAAATAATATCCACCGGCTCTTTTTCCAGAATATGCAATGCCTTCTTCCCTTCATCCGCAATTCCCGAAATCCCATACCCCTCCGACTGAAGGGTATCCTCCAGTCCCATGGCTACTATCGTTTCATCTTCCACAATGAGTACTTGTACCTGGTCATTCATAATTGAGATTAAAATATAAAAATACGGTTAATCTCAGAAAAATAAAAGACCTGTACAAAATAAATGTGGTCAGAAGATACGGTAAGCTATTCCTAATTGAATAGCCTGGCTTTTCCAGCTTTGCTTGTTATTTAGGTCATTGATGTTACTCAGACCAATCACGTAGCGTGCGCTAAGGCTCAGGCCAATCGGCAATTGTATCCAAATGCCTCCCACTCCCGAGAAGTCACCATTTTTAAAAGCATTTTTCCCATTTTCTACTAAATTTTCATCCTTATTCATCAGGATACTGTATTGCGGCCCCAACTGAATCCATAGTGCATCACTCAGTTTAATATTAGCCAATACAGGAATACTCAAATAATTTAATTTAATCTTGTCTCCATCGGAAAAATTGGGAAAATCACCATAAATATCACTAAAGCCATCTGCTGTTTTGGAAGTGGATTGTGAAAAAATAACTTCTGGCTGTATCCCAAAACCCTTAGACAGCGCCAGTTCCAGGTATCCTCCCAGATGGTAATTGAGATCAAAGCCATCTTTAAACTTCTCTCCCTCAATTTTGGTCATGTTGGCTCCTCCCTTTATGCCCAGATGCAGGCCTGCCTGGGCCATAGCAGTAGCGGCAAACAGAAGGGTAAATACAGAGAGCAAAAAAATCTTTTTCATAAGAATAGTATTAAAAAGTGAAAGTTATTTAATGCAATATGCAAAAAATATACCTAAAAATTTATTTGGTTTTCTCTGTCTCGCCTTCGGCAGTAGAATCGAGGGTTAATGTGCCATTGATGATATAACGTATCTGAAGAGTATCCGAAGGTTGATCACTATCGGTATTCCCTGCCAATAAAAGCGTGTATGCTTTCTGGTCTTCTAATTCAATCGTTCTGGTTTTCTCTGTTTTTGTTCCCTCTTTGACAGCAACTGAAACAGCTCCCGCTTTTAACGCTATAAAAGGGGAAACCTGACCATAATCTGCCTGGCTGGAATATAAATCGGCAGTGTCATTAGAGATATTTATATTCATGGCATCCTTCCCGTCAATTGCATTTATATAACGTACATAGGCCGTGCCTTTGGCGGCATTCAGCGTATCTAAGCCATCATCTACAATTACATTCTCATAATGGTCTTTTAATCCAATCACGAAAAGAGAATAATATTTATCAGGCTCATAGGTATGGGTGGAGGTAGCAAGGGTGTTGTTGCTATTGGCTGCAAAGGCGTCTGTAGAACGCTTACCCGGATAAATCCGGACATAACCACCGGTGTAGCTCATGTAGGGCATCAGGGAGCCCACCGTGTTACCGGAAAGTGCAACGCCTATTCCGGGCTGGTCGGTTACCAGGTTAAAAGCCATAAATCCTGCCGCCTCTGGCTGAGGAGTGTTATTTTTATCCTTCAGGCAGGCGCTGAATAAAGTTATCAGGGCCAGCATTCCGCCTAACATGATTGCTCTGGAAATTGAAAATTGGGATTTCATAATTGTACATTTTAGTTTAAATTCAAAAAAACGTTCATAAATGGAGACAAATATATAAGTACATTCGTTGCATGAAAATTCCATTATAGGGCTCGTCTTTAGTTAAAATTTTCATAAATACCTCTACTCTCTATTCATATATTACAATTATCTATTTAAAACTCGTCTTTCGGATATTTCATAG
>CAYRBD010000111.1:0-9249 GCA_964422465.1 uncultured Chitinophagaceae bacterium | reverse complement strand
AATTTTTCATACCTTTGCAGCCTTAAATTTTTAAACCAATTAAAATACAGGGAAAATCATGAATGATTATGAATTGATGGTGATCTTTACCCCTGTGCTTTCTGACGATGATTTTAAATCCGCTCAGAAGAAGGTTGTCGATTTTATTAAAGAGAATGAAGGCAAGCTTGTGCACACCAATCCCTGGGGGCTTAGATCACTGGCGTATCCGATCCAGAAGAAGACCACCGGTCTATACTGGGTTTTGGAATATCAGGCGCCATCCGACCTCAATGACAAGTTGAAAATTCAACTCAACAGGGATGAAAATGTAATGCGTTATCTCATCACCCGGCTTGACAAGTATGCCGTAGAGTACAATGCGAAAAGACGCAACAAATCAAAGGCCGAAGAACCTAAACCCATAGAAGCTTAAATTATGGCAAGACAAGAAATCAGATACCTCGCTTCTGCACGCGTACAAAAGCATCACAAGAAATACTGCCGTTTCAAGAAGATGGGGATCAAATACATAGATTATAAGGATGCGGAGTTTTTGAAAAAGTTTCTGAATGAGCAGGGAAAACTCTTACCCCGCCGGATTACGGGAAACTCCCTGAAATATCAGCGTAAAGTGGCCCAGGCCGTGAAAAAAGCCCGTCAGATGTCTTTACTGCCTTATGTTACAGACCTTTTAAAGTAAACCAATCATGCAAGTTATTCTTATAAAAGATGTAAAAAACCTGGGGGCCTCCAATGAACTGGTGACAGTAAAAGACGGCTATGCCAGAAACTACCTGATCCCGCATAAGTTTGCAGTGGAAGCCAGCCATTCCAATCTGCGGCAAATGGAAGAACGCCAAAAGGTACAGGAACAAAAAGAAGCCAAAATGCTGGCAGAAATCGCCAAGGTTAAAGAGGCTCTGGCTGCATCTCCCTTACAAATTGGCGCCAAAACGGGTACTTCTGGTAAAATATTTGGTTCTGTAACTACTTTGCAGTTGGTGCAGGCCATCAAAGCCCAAAAAGGGTATGAAATTAACCGCCGTCATGTTAACATACTCGACGATGTAAAGGAACTCGGATCTTACAAAGCTAAAATTACGTTCCCTAATAAACAGGAAATTGACCTGGATTTTGAAGTAGTCAGCGAATAGGCTTTGTTTAGTTTAAGAATTATCAGCCTCACAAATCACATTGTGAGGCTTTTTTTTGAAAGATATATACTCACTCCTCTCTGGTGCTATGAAGTGGTACAAAATTAACGCGCTGATCCCTTCCCTTGCTTTTGCCAAATAGTTTCCTATTTGCTAACTTTGATTCCCGGTTAGTGAAGATTAAAATGCTCATTAAAATTTATTTGATTATATAAATGGATTATTTATCAGGACTTAATCCTCCACAACGTGAAGCTGTATTACATAAAGACGGGCCTCTCATTATTATTGCCGGCGCCGGATCGGGAAAAACAAAGGTTTTAACCACACGGATCGCCCACCTGCTCAACAGCGGGGTAGATGCCTTTAATATCCTGGCCCTCACCTTTACCAATAAAGCCGCCCGGGAGATGAAAGATCGTATAGAAAAAATGCTGGGAGGCACAGAAGCCCGCAACCTGTATATAGGCACTTTTCATTCCGTGTTTGCCCGGATTCTCCGCTCTGAGGGACCAAGAATGGGATATCCTTCCAACTTCACGATCTATGATACGGATGACGCCAAAAGCCTCATCAAGTCTATGGTGAAGGAACAAAACCTGGATGAAAAAATCTATAAGCCCAAGTTGGTGCTCAACCGCATTTCTGCCGCCAAAAATGCACTCATCCATCCAGAGCAATATGAGCAGGATTTTGAATTGCGTCAGGGAGACCTGCGCTCTTCCCGTCCGCTAATCTACAAAATTTATCATACCTATGCCACCCGTTGCTTCAAAAACGGAGCCATGGATTTCGATGATCTGTTGCTGAAAATGTACGACCTGCTGACCGGTTTCCCGGAAGCTTTGGTCAAGTACCAGCATAAATTCCAGTACATCCTGATTGACGAGTACCAGGATACCAATCCGGCTCAATATGCCATCATCAAATTATTGGGGGATGTACACGAAAATATTTGTGTGGTAGGGGATGACGCTCAAAGTATTTATTCTTTTCGGGGCGCTACAATCCAGAATATCCTTCAGTTCGAAAAAGATTACGAGAATGTAAAAGTAGTCAAGCTGGAACAAAATTACCGTAGTACCAAAACCATTATCGAAGTAGCCAACCGGGTGATAGCGCAAAACAAAAAACAAATTAAAAAACACCTCTGGACAGACAACCTGGATGGCGAAAAGATCAACCTCATGCAAACCGCTTCTGATAATGATGAAGGCCGGTATGTAGCTGATGTAATAGCAGAGCAGAAATTGCGCAACCATTTCAGGGACCGGGATTTTGCCATTTTATACCGTACCAATTCGCAAAGCAGAAGTTTCGAGGAAAACCTCCGAAGAAAAAACATTCCTTATCGTATTTATGGCGGTTTATCCTTTTATCAGAGAAAGGAGATCAAAGACCTGCTGGCCTATCTGCGTATTATCGTGAACCCTCAGGATGAGGTAAGCCTGAGGCGCATCATCAATTACCCCACCCGTGGCATCGGAAAAATAACCATGGAGCGAGCTACCCTCATTGCCAGTAAAAATGGAGTATCTCTCTGGGAGGTATTTGAAAAAGCGGCAACGGTGGGTTTCAGAGCAGGAACATTGAATGCGATAGAAAATTTTGTGCTGCTGATCAAAAGCCTGCAAACCATGCTGGAAAAACACAACGCCTATGATGTGGCTTTCCGTGCAGGGAAAGAAACCGGAATGGTAAAAGAACTTTTCAATGACAAGAGTACCGAAGGTATTGCCCGTTATGAAAATGTGCAGGAACTCCTTAACTCCATAAAGTCCTTTACGGAAACCCCTACTGAGGAAGGAGAAATTATAGATAAAGACCTGGGCAACTATCTGCAACAAATTGCTTTGCTTACCGATGCAGACCAGGGAGAAGAAAATGAGGATGTGGTAAGTCTGATGACCATACACGCCGCCAAGGGACTGGAATTCCCCTGTGTATTTCTGGTTGGGTTGGAAGAGGGCTTGTTTCCCAATATTATGGCTATTGAATCACGCGAGGACCTGGAAGAAGAGCGTCGCTTGTTTTACGTGGCCGTTACCCGTGCAAAGAAAAACCTCTGGCTTACTCATTGCAGTACCCGCTATCGCTTCGGTAACCTGATTCAAAATGAGCCCAGTCGTTTTTTGAAAGAACTGCCGGCGGAGTTTTTATCAGAAGCCTATAGCGCTAAAAGTAGCAGGCGTTTTTCAGATAACGATTATAACTTCAGAGAAAGTAGTTCTTTTTCCAAAAGAAGAAGAAATGGCGACAGCGGTTCTAAACAAACCAATCAAACCTTAAGCCGTACCAAAACCAGCAAACCAACCCTTGTTGATCACACTCCTACTTCCGGCTTTCAGGCCGACAATCCGGATGAGATTGAAAGCGGGATGGAGGTAGAGCATGCCAAATTTGGTTTTGGTAAAGTATTGCGCACAGAAGGCAATCCTAAAAATCGAATGGCCACCATCTTTTTTCAAAAAGCCGGAGAAAAAAAGATCATGCTCAACTATGCACGCCTGATGATCATAAAAAAGGAAGTATAGCTGATGGCTACACCCGAACAGGCACTGGAGAAACTCAAATATTATTGTGCTTATCAGGAGCGTTCGCATAAGGAGGTGTTAAAGAAGTTGCATGAACTAAAAGTTTGGGGGGCCGATGCAGATAATATCCTGGCTGACCTGATTCAGGAAGATTATTTGAACGAAGAACGCTATGCCTGTAGCTTCGCCCGCGGAAAATTCAGGATGAAACAATGGGGCAGAATTAAAATAAAACTTGCCCTAAAAGGCCAACAGGTTTCCCCTTATTGTATTAAAAAAGCCATGCAGGAAATTGATGAAGAGGCGTATCTTGAAACTCTTTCTTCTCTGGCCGAAAAGAAATACAACAGCCTGAAAAACGAACAACACTTACGGAGAAAATACAAAACCAGACAACATCTTATCCGCAAGGGATATGAACCGGAATTGGTGGCAACCGCTGTAAAAAAAATAACAGGGAGAAGAAAAAGATAAACCTCCTTTATCGGAACCAACCCTGTATGGCGCGCCACACATCCATGCCATTGGCAAACAACAGCAGCCCCAGAAGGATAATCATCCCGGTAATCTGTGCATACTCCAGAAATTTTTCATTCGGCTTACGGCCGGTAACCATTTCATACAGCAGAAACAAGACATGACCGCCGTCTAATGCCGGTATTGGCAACATGTTCATGAAGGCCAATATCAAAGACAAAATAGCGGTCCACAACCAAAACACCTGCCAATTCCAGGTGGGTGCAAAAGCCTTGGCGATGGAGCCGAAGCCGCCCAATCCCTTGTAAGCGCCGGTAGAAGGTTTAAAAATCAGTGAGAAGGACTTTATATAGGCCCCCAGTTTGTCCACCGCCATACCCACGCCTGCGGGGAAAGCAGCAAGAAAACCATAGTTCACCTGACGCACTTCCAGAACACCCATATCCTGCAACCGGTCATAGTCGGCAAGTGTGTAAAAGCCCAAGGTTCCCTGATCAGAAACAGGAAGTTCCAGGGTGTCGGTAATTCCATTTCGCAATACGGCTACGGCAACTTCCTGCCCTTTATGGTTTTCCAGGTTTCTCCTGACCATATCAAAAAACGGGGTTTTCTTATGGCCGATGCCCACGATATAATCCCCTTTGCGAAGTCCCCCCATTCCTGCTTTGGAGTCGGGAGGAATACTGTCAACAATTGTGGGAATGGCCGGAGAAAAAAGACCTCCTTCCTTACCGCTGCTAATGATCTGAGCTACCAGGTCCGCCGGCATACTCAGCGTAAATACCGAATCACCCCGCCGGACTTTTACCTGCTGAGCATAAATCATTTTTCTGTTCAGATTGTCAAAATAAGTGACCTTTTCGCCGTTTACGGCTAAAATGTGATCCCCGTCTTTAAAACCCAATTGATAAGCCAGAGAATCATTGCACTCCACACCGTACTTTAACCCGGACATGGGAATCTTCTGCTCTCCCCAGGTCCAGAGGATCATCGCAAAAATGACGAAAGCAAGCAATACATTCATCGTTACGCCGGCCACCATCACAATCAGCCGTTGCCAGGCCGGTTTGGAACGAAATTCCCAGGGTTGAGGCTCTTGTTTCATCTGCTCCTTATCCATGCTCTCATCTATCATCCCGGCAATTTTCACGTATCCCCCCAGGGGCAGCCATCCGATCCCATACTCCGTATCTTTTATTTTTTTCTTAAAGAGGGAAAACCAGGGATCGAAAAAAAGATAAAATTTTTCTACCCGGCATTTAAAGATCCGGGCGGTGATATAATGCCCAAATTCATGAAGAATTACCAGAATGGACAAGGAGAGTATAAGCTGAGCCGCTTTAATTAAAATAACGCTTAGGGTCATGATTTCGGTTGTTTACCTTTTATCTTCAATCAGTTGCCGTGCAAGCCTTCGTGCATCCTGATCACTTTGTTCAAAAATTTCAAGAGAAGAAGTTTCTTCAAAAGCTACTGTTTCCATCACTTTTTCAATAATCTCGGTCATATCCAGGAAACCAATTGTGTTTTTCAAAAAGGCCTGTACCACTTCCTCGTTAGCCGCGTTCATCACGCATGCAGTATTGCCTCCTTTTTTAAGGGCTTCTGTAGCCAGCGCAAGATTACGAAAAGTTTTTATATCGGGAGCCTCAAACTTCAGTTTGTGATAAGATTTGAAATCCAGGCGTTTAAAATCATTTGGCCAGCGTTCCGGATAAGTCAACGCGTATTGAATAGGTAACTTCATATCCGGCAATCCCATTTGTGCCTTGATTGACCCGTCCTTAAATTGTACCATAGAATGAATAACTGACTGGGGATGGATCAATACTTCAATTTGCTCCGGCTCCAGATGAAACAACCAGCGGGCTTCTATCATTTCGAGCCCTTTATTCATCAGGGTAGCGGAATCAATAGAAACCTTTTCTCCCATGTCCCAATTGGGATGTTGTAAGGCATGATCTTTCTTTACATTCACTAAAAAATTAGTCTTTTTCCCCAGAAACGGCCCGCCTGAGGCGGTAAGAATTATTTTCTCTATTGCCTGTTCCGATTCGCCCTGCAGGCATTGAAAAATAGCTGAATGCTCAGAATCTATTGGTATTAACCGGGCATTGTGCGCTTTGGCCGCCTCCATCACCAGCGAACCCGCTACAACCAGCGTTTCTTTATTGGCCAATGCTACGGAAGTTCCTTTTTGTAGTGCTGCAAGGGTTGGTTTCAGCCCCGCAAACCCAACGATAGCGGATAACAATAAATCCAGGTCATCCCGGGAAGCCGCCTCGCAAAGAGCGCTTTCTCCGGCCCAAACCTCTATTTCGTGATCCCGTAAAGCTTCTTTTAAACCTTCTAATTTACTTTCATCGCCAATAACGATGACTTTCGGATTAAACCGTTTGGCTTGTTCAATAAGTAAATCGGTATTGGAAAAAGCAGTAAGCACTTCCAACTCGAACCTCTCAGGAAAACTTTCAATCACTTCAAGGGCCTGCCAGCCAATAGAACCGGTTGATCCCAATATTCCAATTCGTTTCTTCTCCATGTTATTTAATGCTCCGGTTTAACGAAATTCATGAGTTTTCGCGCAATATCACGATTATTGCTTAGCCTCGGTACCTTATTCTGGCCTCCCAGCTTCCCAATTGATTTCATGTAGTCAATAAACCCTTTTTCTTTGACCGGTCTGATCTTCAGAGGTTGAAGGATATGCCCTTCCTGAAGGTCTTTATAATAAATATTTTTTTTCTGCAATAAGCGATCAACTTCTTTCGCAAAGCCGTCCAAATCAGCAGGCTCGTTTTCAAATTCAACAAACCATTCATGATAAGGTCTTTCTCCTTCGGCAGTCTGGATAAAAGGAGCCACGGTAAATTCTACAATTTTGGCCCCCCTTTCTCCTGCCACTTTCATCAGGCTGCTTTCCACTTCTTCTGCAATCACATGTTCTCCAAAAGCGGAAATAAAATGCTTGGTACGGCCTGTTACCACAAGCCTGTAAGGATCCAGAGATACAAACCTGACGGTATCGCCCAAATTATAGCCCCATAACCCGGCATTGCTGTTGATAATCAGGGCATAATTCTCCCCTTTTTTCACTTCTTCCAAAGAAAGACGGGTGGGGTTTTCATCAAAGATTTCTGCCTCAGGAACAAATTCATAAAAGATTCCCGAATTGATGTTCAACAACAGTCCTTCTTCTTCACGACTATCCTGAAAAGCAAAAAATCCTTCCGAAGCAGGAAAAGTTTCTACCGTGTCAACCTCCTTACCAATGGCATCAAACAGGTTTTTCTTATATGGTTCAAAATTAACGCCGCCGTGTACCAATACGGAGAAATTAGGAAATAACCGGGTTATTTGTTTCCCGCTTTTTTCAATCAGCCGGTCAAAATACATCTGCATCCAGGGGGGAATACCGCTGATAAGACGCATGTCCTTTTGAATCGTTTCTTCTACTATTTTATCCAGTTTTGTTTCCCAGTCTTCAATACAGTTGGTCTCAAAACTGGGTAGCTGATTTTTTCTTAAATAATAAGGGATGTGATGATTCACGATGCCGCTTAACCTCCCGGTAGGAATACCACCCGTTCGGGTAAGCGTAGGCGAACCGGAAAGGAAGATCATCTGCCCCCCGGTAAACTTGTTATTTCCGGTCTCGGCGATATAACAAAGCAGGGCATTGCGGGCCGTGTCAATATGATTCCCAATAGAATCTTTGGTAATAGGGATGTATTTTACGCCACTGGTCGTACCGGAAGTTTTTGCAAAATAAAGCGGTTGTCCTTTCCAAAGGATATTTTGTTTCCCTTCTTTAACCATGTCCAGGTAAGTTGCAAGGCCTTCATAATCTTTAATGGGAATAGCCTGGCGATATTCTTCGTAAGATGAGACCTCCTCCAGGTGGTGATCAGCGCCAAACAGGGTTTTACGTCCATTTTTGATTAAATTCTGGAAGATAGCCTTCTGGTGTACAAGGGCTTGTCTGGCCTCTTTTTGTACCTTTTTATAAATATATTGGGCAAGCGGTTTTGCCAGTAGGGGTTTAACTTCCATGAATACGGCTTCTTTTCAATCTTTTCAAATATGAGATTAAATCGCGTTAAAGAAAGCACAAAAGTAGGAAATTTGAGCCCGCCGGATGCTATAATTTTGATAAAAAATTTGCCAATTGAAAAACTACAATTACTTTTGCACAAATTTATATTTGTAAAATTATGTTTACAGTAGTTAATATCGCAGGTCAGCAGTTCAAAGTTACCAAAGATCAGGAAATTTTTGTACACCAGTTGAAAGGAGAGGTTGGAGATAAAGTAACCTTTTCCGATGTGCTTTTTCAAGCTGATAACGATCATAAAATTACTACAGGAAAGGACGTGAAAGCCACGGTAAAAGCGGAAATCCTCGAACATGTTCAAGGGGATAAAGTGATTGCTTTTAAGATGAAACGCCGTAAAGGATTCCGCAAAAAGATTGGCTTTCGTCAACATTTTACTAAAATTCGAATCAACGAAGTTGTTTAATTTCTATTATTCCATTATATTTGACTGCATAAAACATTAATCATGGCACATAAAAAAGGTGAAGGAAGTGTAAAGAATGGTCGTGACTCAAGAAGCAAACGACTGGGCGTGAAGATTTTCGGTGGCCAGCCAGCTGTTGCCGGAAACATCATTGTGCGTCAGAGAGGAACGGTGTACCATCCCGGAAAAAACGTTGGGGTAGGTAAAGATTTCACCATTTATGCTCTGACTGATGGAGTAGTAGAATTTAAAAAAGGACAAAAAGCCAGAACTTTTGTTTCGGTGAATGCCTTAGAAACTACCCCCCAGCCAGATGCATAGCGCTCCTGTCCAAAAGATGGGTCTGCCATAATGTTTTTTAATTCGCATTTACTAACCCAAAATTCAAAAAACAATGGCAACAACACGTAAACGAGCTGCCTCCAAAAAACGGGCAGCTAAAAAAGGTGCCGTTAAGCGTGGCAGTTCTAAAAAAAGAGCTGTTAAGAAACGAGCTACCAAAAAGCGCGCAACGAAGAAACGCGCAACGAAGAAAGCAGCTACCAAAAAACGCAGTACAAAGCGGGCCGCCAAAAAACGCGC
>CAYRBD010000110.1:0-9338 GCA_964422465.1 uncultured Chitinophagaceae bacterium | reverse complement strand
AAGCTTTCAACTGCATTATAGGAAAGCGCCATTCCTTATAAAATATACACGGGGGGAGATTCGTCCGTCTCGGTCAGAAATACTCGGGGGGGGGTAGTTCAGGTAAAAAATTAAACATGGTAAAACTCCATTTTTAGATTAAAAACTCCTCTTACAAAATTTATTTCATTTTGTTGACATAAAGTTACGTTAAATTTTTGAATTAAAAAATTATCCTTTCACGATCTTGTCAATCTCCGCCGCCAGGTGCCGGTCTTTTTCGGTGATCTTATTGCCCTCATCATGGGTACACAATTTAATTTCCACCTTGTTGTACACGTTGCTCCATTCGGGATGATGGTCCAGTTTATCTACCAACATTGCCACCCGGGTCATAAAACCAAAGGCTTCACTAAAATCAGAAAAAGTGAAAGTGTTGACCAGCTTATTGTTTTCTTCTTTCCAGTTCATAAAAAGTATTTTTAACAGTTCTATACGACCAAATTGGAACGGCTCCGCAGGTCGGAAACCTGTAAAGGCGTAACCATTTGCACTATCGGGAGCCTGCGAATATCATTCATCAGGGTATTTAATGCAGGCTCATCATAAAAAGTGCCTTTTAACAACCACAGGAAATCTACATGTTTCAATTCCGGGATCAGAAACTCTCCTTTATATTGATTGCTATATAAATAATGAAAAGTAAAGCGTAATGGTTCATTATATTCATAAATTTGGAAAAAACAACGTTTGCCATTCTTGCGAATAATGGCCTCCAGTTCACTGTTCATCCTAAAATTCAGATTCAGCGCACGGTTGATTTGCCAACACAATTGATATTGCTTTTGTGAAGAAATAATTCCCAGGAGCCTGGCCTCCTTAAAAAATTCGTCAAAAACAGGATCTGTTAACAATTTTAGTCTGGTAGCTGCCATATCTGTTAACAAAATTAATGTTTATCTTTGAAAAACGGTTTGATATTACCTAAAATAAAGTGAAAACAGCATGAGCCCTTCGGAAAAAACATTTTTAGCAAAAAGTGAAATAAAAGCTCAGGACCGGGATCACCGGAGAAAGATCAACCATCATCTATCGCAATACAATCAGGCTTTTGCCAACAGCATTGTACAATTTCCAGACCTGGAGACCGCCCGGCAACGGGCCAAAAACAGCAAATGGAAGGCTATCGAAAACCTGGATAATTACCTGGAACAATTTGAGGCGCGCTTTACTGCCAGAGGGGGCAAAGTTTTGTGGGCAGAAAATGATGCCCAGGCCCGCGAAGAAATACTAAAAATCTGTAAGGAAAAAAACGCCAATACCGTTGTCAAAAGCGCTTCCAACGTAACTGAAGAAATTCACCTTAATGACTTTTTAAAAGAAAATAATATCGAGACAATAGAAACCGAACTAGGGGCCTATATACAACAATTGGATATGGAAACACCCTATCACATGGTTTCTCCAGCTCTTCACAAAAGTAAGGAAGATATTGCCCGGCTTTTTCATGACAAGTTCCAGGCGAAGCCTCATCTCCCCCCCGAAAGCATGGCCCGGATTGCCCGTCAAAAATTACGAAAGAAATTCCATGAGGCCCAAATAGGCATCACCGGTGCCAATTTTATGATTGCTGATATTGGCGGTATAGCACTCACGGAAGATGAAGGAAATGCACGCTTATGTTCCTCCCTTCCCAAAATCCATATCGTCATTGTAGGAATAGAAAAGATGATCCCTTCCCTAAAGGACCTCTCCCTTTTCTGGCCCCTCCTCTCCACTTATGGCAGAGGAAATTCCATTTCTGCTTACAACAGCATCCTCACCGGCCCCCGGCAGAAGACCGAAACCGATGGCCCTGAGGAAATGTACGTTATCATTCTGGACAATGGACGGACAAAAATCCTGGCCCGGGATCGGCTACGAGAAAGTCTCTATTGCATCCGCTGCGGCGCCTGCCTGAACGCTGATCCTGTTTACAAAAACATTGGCGGCCACGCCTATGGCACTCCCTATACAGGACCTATTGGAGCCGTAATTACCCCCTACTTAAACGGAATGGAAGCCTATCGGCATCTGAGTTTTGCCTCTCCTTTGTCCGGAGCCGGAGACGACGCCTGCCCCCTAAAAATAAATTTAGAGGATATGCTCCTCCTGAACCGGGAAATCACCGTAAACCAACATCTGGGAACCCGTGGGGATAAAGTAACCTGGACTTTATGGAAATACGTCAGCCTGAGCCGGAAAAGAATGAATGCCACCAGCGGGAAAACCAGAAGCAAACTCCTTCAGAAAATATTTAAAAAAGCCTGGGGAGAACGTAGAGCCTTTCCGGAATTTGCTCAAAAATCTTTTAACGAGCGCTGGCAGGAGAAACATTAAGCAGAAAAGAGCTATATTTGTAAAGTAACTTTTGAGTTAAAAGTACCCGAAAGATAAAAATCTCTGTTATGTTATCCAAAAAAACACAATACGCGTTTCATGCCCTGATGTACCTGGCAGAACATGCGCAGGAACACCCGGTATTGATTTCCGAAATTGCACAGAAAAAGAATATTTCCATAAAATTCTTAGAAAACATCTTGTTGGAATTAAAAAACTCAGGAATCCTGGGGAGCAAAAAAGGAAAAGGAGGAGGCTATTTTCTATTGAAACCTCCCCAGGAGATTATTCTGGCCCGAATTATCAGACTGTTGGATGGACCAATCGCCCTCCTGCCCTGCGCAAGTTTGAATTATTATCAAAAATGTGAAACCTGCCCGAATGAGGATAGTTGTGGCTTGAACCAAGTGATGTGCGAGGTCAGAGACGCTACACTAAAAATATTAGAACACCGCTCCGTGGCCGATATTGTCCATAAAGGGATACCCGTCCCAACCTAAAAAAATACTCCTTACTTTTTCACCACTTCAAAAGACTTTTTCAGAAGAATATCTTCTGAAGAACGACCGATCAATACAGCGAAAGCGCCAGGTTCTTCCGTAAAATGCATCTTCCGGTCCCAAAGACTCAGATCGCGTGGCGTAATCGTCAGGGTTACCGTTTTAGAAGCGCCCGGCTCCAGCGTAATCCGTTTAAAGCCTCTCAATTTCCTGACATAGGTGGTCACGCTGCTCACCGAATCATGGATATACATCTGCGGAACAGCATCTCCTTTTACCTTTCCGGTATTGGTCACCGTAAAGGACACCTTAATATTGTCCCCCTGGGCCGGCTTTTCGGCAGACAATTCCAGGTTGCTATAATCGAAATGGGTATAGCTCAGCCCGTATCCAAAGGGGTAAAGAAAGCCCTGCTCGCGTGCTCTTCCGGAGCCTTCGTCTCCCGGTTTCATGGGAAAAGTAAGGATGGCCTGCCCGGCAGACTTGGGGAACGGGACTGCCAGTTTCCCGCCCGGATTATAGCTTCCGAAAAGGACATCGCTAATGGCTTTCCCGGTAGCCTCTCCCAAGTACCAGGTTTCTACAATACCGGCTACATGATCATTCGCCCAATTGAGGGTAATGGGCCGGCCGTTGGTTAAAACCAATACAACCGGTTTCCCGGTGGCTGCTACCGCCCTTACCAGTTCCTTTTGGTGCCCCGGCAGGTCAATATTCAGCCGGCTGTGGCTCTCGCCTACGGTCTTTTCATTATCCCCAACCGATAAAATAACCACATCTGCTTTTTTCGCGGTGGCAACTGCTTCTGCTATAGACTGCTTTTCTTTCTCATTTAGCGGATAAGTCTCAATGTCACTCTTGGGCCAATGCGGATCCGTATGATCTATGCCTTTGGCATATAATAAATGAACCCTTTCCGGCAGCGCAGCCTTGATTCCTTCATAAACACTTTTTACCTCAAAATCTATCGGGCCATAGCGCGTTCTGAGGCTTTTGATTTCTTTGGCGTTAGGACCAATGACTGCAAGTGTATGAATCTTGTCCAAATCCAAGGGAAGGATTTTCCTGTGCTGCCCCTGCGGCGTATCATTCTTTAACAACACGATAGCTTCATGAGCGGCTTTTAGCGCCAGCTTCCGGGATTCTTCCGAATGCACGATCCGGTCAGCAGCATCCGGATCCTGCACGTAGGGATGATCAAAAAAGCCCAGGTCAAACTTTACTTTCAATACCTCCGCAACCCTTTTATTGATCACACTCATCGGGATATTCCCTTTTTTGACCGCTTCTATCAGCGGCTTAATGTAATCGGATGGGGGCGTAAAATCCGTTCGCACGTCCAGACCGGCCTCCAATACCTGACGAATGGCATCTTCATAATCAGGAGCCACATGATGTTTTTCCCAAACATATTCCACGGCCCGGCTGTCAGAAACCACATAGCCTTCAAAGCCGTATTTTTCCCGAAGAATGTTTGTCAGGAATCTTTTGCTGGCGATCACGGGAACCCCATTGTATTCATTGTAGGAGGCCATTATCCCAAGGGGATGGGCATCTTCAATAACTTTCCGAAAAGGCTCCAGGTAAATTTCCCGCATCTCCCGCTCTGCCACACGGGGATGGGTACGTACGCCCCCATCTCTCCCGCCTATCGGGATGCTGTAAACCGCATAATGCTTCAGCGTGGAAGCCACTCCCTGACTCTGAATACCCTTAACCATCGCCGTACCATACAGACCACAGAGAAAAGGTGAAGAACTGTAACAGGACAAAACTCTTCCCCATCGTGGATCGCTGCTCACATCTATCTCCGGTGAGTAAATATTGGTGTACCCCAAAGCCTTTGCTTCTTTTCCTTCTACCTTCCCGATAGCCGTTATCAGAGCCGGATCAAAAGTACATCCCTGGGCCACTTCACGAGGGAAAGCCGTCGCTTTGGCATGTTGTAGTCCCGCAAGTCCTTCATCGGTAAAGTCCACGGGAATGCCCAGCCGCGTATCTTCAACAAAGAATTGTTGTATCTCATTGATATTTTTTGCATGTGCACTGTAAGGTAAAGCATACTTCATGGAGTTTCTCAACCCGGTAAGCTGTTCATCAATGTTGGCAATACCATGTACCCAAACCTCCTTCTTCCAGCCAGGGGTCGGCAACGGGTCCTTTAAAACCGCATGATAACCATATAAAGTAGTCAACTGACCTGCTTTTTCAGCGAGATTCATCTGCGCGAGCAGGTCGTTTATCCTTTTGTTTACAGGCTGAGCAGGGTCTTCATAGATATCCTTTTTATCATTTTTATTAAAATCAATCCATCCCTTGTGGTATATGTTCTTGTTGTTTTGTGCAAAAACCGGGGAAGAGACCAACAGGATAAGAAGCAGAAATGCGGGATATCGTAAGTTCATATTATCAATTTGAGGTCAAGGTAAGGAAGAAAATAAAAAACAACAAACGTTTGCATTTAAATAACAAAAATTGAAGCCTCACATTATGAAGATCATCTTATTTTTGATAACTTTAAGCAAAAAAAGATGCCCTTACTCCATCAAGCACTATCCTCCAAACAAAAAGCACTGGAAATTAACCTGGACTCCTCCATTTATGGAACCTTTGCAGAAATAGGCGCCGGACAGGAAACGGTCCGGTATTTCTTTCGGGTTGGCGGAGCTTCCAAAACCATTGCAAAGGCTATGTCTGCCTACGACAAAGGGTTTAGCGATGCAATCTATGGCAAGGAAGACCACAACAGGTACGTAACCCAACACAGGCTCAGGGAAATGCTCGAATTAGAAATGTCTCTTATTGAGGAACGACTTGATCCGCTGGAGAATCTCGGAAGAAAGTATTTTACCTATGCCAATACCGTAGCCACACTGAACTATAAAAGAACCCAAAAAGGGCATGGCTGGGTAGGAATAAGATACCAACATGATGTAGGATCAGATTTTAACGAAATTGTACTTCATATAGAACTCAAGGAAAATGACGCAACTTTCCAGCAGGAAACGGTAGGAAGGTTAGGCGTTAATCTCATCTATGGGGCTTTCAGGTTTTCTAATAATCCAACCGCACTTATTGATTCCCTGTATGACAATATTGCCTTAGACAAACTGGGGATAGACATGATTGATTTTAGCGGGCCGGAATTCCGATCGGTGGATAACCGGTTAATGTCTCTTCATCTGGTTGGAAAAAACATGACCAACGCCGTCATTTTTGATGCCGACAGCCATAATCTGCAGGCGGCGGACTTACTCTATAAAAAGGATATTTTCGCCGTGCGCGGGAGTTTCAGACCTGTAACTTTGGTGAACATTGACATGTTTGAAAATGGACTGGAAATGTTTCTCCGGGAAAACCAAACCTCCCTGGAAAAAACAGAAGTATTTTTTGAAATTACCATCTCCAACCTAAGCGCCGAAGGCCATATTAACGAAAGAGACTTTCTGGACCGCGCAGACATCCTGGCCGAGCTGGGCTACAACATCATGATTTCCAACTTCTCGGAATATTATAGGATGGTGGAATATTTCAGTAGATATACCAAAGGAAAATTAGGGATATCCATGGGCGTCAATAACCTGTTGGAAGTTTTTAAAGAAAATTTCTACAACGATTTAGACGGAGGCATTTTAGAAGCTTTTGGGAAATTCTTCAGAAAAGGAATGCATGTCTATCTGTACCCCTATAAGGACATAGAGTCGGGGAAATTACTCGATTCAAACAACCTGAAAGTAGATGATAATTTAAAAGACCTGTACAAACATTTTAAAAAGAATAAATTGATAGTAGATATTAAAGATTACAATTCCGATTATCTGGGAATTTATTCCCGCGAGGTACTGAAAAAAATTGCAACCGGCAATCCCGAATGGGAGACACAAGTGCCCGCGGTAGTGGCCAAAACAATTAAAAAGCGAAAACTCTTTGGTTATAAAGGATAACAACGCCACAATGATTATAGACTTTAGACTAAAGGTATTTCAAACCGCCGCACGGCAATTGAGTTTTACGGCAGCGGCAGAAGAACTTTATATCTCACAGCCTGCTGTAACCAAACACATTAATGAATTAGAAAAAAACATCCAGAAACCCCTGTTCAACCGGCATGGTCGTAAGTTAAGTTTAACAAAAGCCGGAAAACTCCTGTTGAGCTATACCAACAAAATTTTGACACTGTATGAACAATTGGATGATGATATAAAAGAAATGAACCAGGCCATATCCGGCCAGGTTCGTATTGGCGCCAGCACCACCCTGGCACAATACATCCTGCCGGCAATTTTAGCCCAATTCAAATCAACCCACCCGCAAACGAACCTGCATCTTCTAAATGCCAATACCCGCACCATTGAGTCTTACGTACTGGAACAAAAAATAGATTTGGGTATTATAGAGGGTGAGGCCGCCAACCCCCTGTTACATTATGAGCCTTTCGTCCGGGATGAAATTGTGCTGGTTACCCGAATGGATAACAAATATATTAAAAAAGAAACACTTACAACCAAAGACCTATTGAAACTTCCGCTTGTTTTGCGAGAGAAGGGGTCGGGTACGCTGGCCGTGTTACTCAATGCACTGAAGACAAAAGGTATTTCGGAAAAAGATTTACAGGTGGAAATGGAACTCGGTAGTTCAGAAAGCGTAAAACATTATCTGATGCATTCCCGGGCCTATGCTTTTATCTCTATACACACGATCATTCCGGAATTGACCGAACGAAAACTAAAGGTAGTGGAACTGGAAGACCTGGATATCGGGCGCACTTTACAATTTGTAACGCTACACGGTCAACACAGCAACCTCCTCTCCCACTTTAAAAAATTTTGTCTTTCCCATTATAACCATTCGGAATAGTACCGGTAACCGCCCTCAGCCCTTTTATTTTTAAAAATAAAAGAATTTCCATTCCCTGGTTTATTGGTATTTTGTTCCTATTACTTATTAGCTCTCGCTATTATTTCATTGGCCAGCCTCCTGGCAAGCTTTTGATTCTCATTTAGATAATCACAGACATCAACAACAACCTGGAATTTTACACCGCCGGTTAACACATCCAGCCCCCCATCCAAATTATCCCAGTAGGCTGCATCTCCAACATTTGCAACCGGTATGTACCTGTTATCAGAAGCAGAGGTTACATTCAATATGCCTACCTCTTTATAAAATTGTTCCTTTATTTTGTTGGTTCCATAGACGGCCTTACGAGCCTTTGCCATTTCCCGGGTAGTAGGGTTATAGTGATATTCCTTAAAAATGGAAAGAGGATTATCAGGATATCGTTCCACTTTACCAACTCCAATTTTATAACACTTTGGACCATAATCTACCCCATGCAGGCTCACACGTGCCTCCCGATCTTTGTCTCCAACCCATGTAAACTGGTAAGTATAATATTCAGGAGGGCCATAAAATTGATTATCTTCAATTTCCACGTTGTTAAAATCTACAGCATAGAATTTCCTGATAATATCCGGCGTTAATAACCTCTCTAATTGTTTCTGACAACAGAAAATATTTTTATCCGGCGTTGTCTTTAGCCTTCTTTTCAAATTCTGATTTTTTCCTGTCTTGGGAAAAGAAGAGGAAATCTGAAATAAATTTTTTAGCTTTAGCATATATCCAAACCGTTCCATAAATAAATATTTGCTCTACAAATCTCCGGGAATTGAAAAGAAAAATCAAGAGCCATTAAGTATTCCTTTAAAAAGAGTGAGTGAATCACACAAATGATTTATTATCTTTCTTACCGAAAGAGTGCACTTTTTCAAATACTCAAAAAAACAGATTAAATACTCAATCAAACGAGCCGAATGATTATTTCCTTCTTTTTTCAGGAAAATAAACACTATCTTTCCTTCATAAACCCTGAAGGATTCTGCCAAATATGCCAATTTGTGATGTAATAGCGCCCCAACGTATTGGAATAGCAACCCATCCTGCAATAGATGCCGGGTTATTGTTTTGTGGGGCACTTGGCTTTCTTTGCTTTTTTATTGTCTTCCTTTTTCTGAAAACCAGAGACCGGATCTATTTCTTTTATTTTTTATTTATTTTTTTCAGTTTGGCAGGCGCAATCTTCAACCTGAAAAGAGGAATAAATTTTGACCCTTCGTTTCTTAAGGCAGGTTACTTTATGGGGGCAGCCCTTGAGCTGGTTACCTTGTTGGCTTTCGCAGCCTATTGTCTCTTTACAATCCGGCTTTTGGAAATTAAATCACAGAATAAAAGGCTGTTTCACTGGATCAATATAATGGCAGCTGGCGGGGCTATATACGGTATCCTCTATTGTTTTATCCGGCCCGACCTGGCAGAGAGCCGACGTCTTCTTTTTATCTTTTCACGCCTGATCATCCTTTTCATGAGCATTATCGCCATCTTATGGGTGATAAGAAAAATAAAATCTCCTGTTAAAAATTATTTTATCGTGGGCAGTTGCTGGTATTTTCTGGGAGCTCTTTTTGCAATCCTCCGGGATAT
>CAYRBD010000109.1:0-9427 GCA_964422465.1 uncultured Chitinophagaceae bacterium | reverse complement strand
CTTAGGAACAATGCAAAAACGACCCCATTAATTTTGCCCCAAACGAAGCAAATTTTGGAATCATCCAAAATATAGTATAGCTTTAACCGTAGTTTACAGTTGAAGTTTATGCCGGAACAGATTAACGACAGGAAGGTTTTTACATTATTGGATGTCAATCGCAGCATTCATAAGACGCTCTCGCAACGCTATGGCAGTTCTTTCTGGGTCAGGGCGGAGATGATTCGTCTGAATCATTATCCTCATTCGGGGCATTGTTATCCGGATCTGGTGGAAAAGCGCGAAGGGCGGGTAGTTGCTCAAATGCGGGCCAACCTCTGGAGGACAGATTACCAACGGATAAATCGCCGGTTCCAGCAGGTGCTTAAGGAGCCACTAAAAGACGGGATAAAGATTCTTTTTTTAGCAAAGATCGAGTTTGATCCACATTACGGGCTTTCATTGCATATTTTGGATATTGACCCCTCTTTTACTTTGGGGGATTTGGAACAGGAGAAACAGGCTACCATCGAGCGGTTAAAAAGAAAGCGGCTTTTTGATCAAAATAAAAAGTTGAAATTGCCCCTTTTGCCCCGAAGGATTGCCATTATTTCCGTAGAAACCAGTAAAGGCTATGCAGACTTCAGGAAGGTAATTGACCCGAATGAATATGGGTATGTATATTTTTATTTTCTTTTTCCGGCATTGCTTCAGGGAGATCAGGCGGTGAGTTCTCTAATCCGGGCTTTAGAGCGGATTCGCCTGGTGCAGCAACATTTTGACCTGGTGGCGATCATCCGGGGAGGAGGGGGGGATATAGGTCTTTCCTGTTATAACAATTTTGAACTGGCCAGGGCAATTGCCACCTTTCCGTTACCTGTTATTACCGGTATCGGCCATGCTACGAATGAAACGGTTGCCGAAATGATAGCATGGGAAAATTGTATCACCCCCACAAAGATGGCAGAATGGCTTTTGCAAAAAACGCATCAATATGCCGTGCCGGTTCAGCAGGCCAGAAAGTATATTATTGACAAAGCCAAAAGCATCTTGCCCGAAAAGAAAGCTCAACTTAATATACAAGTAAAATATTTCAAGTCGGCTACCCTGAACCGCTTGTCTTCCGACCGAAATTCACTTTTACGCATGAAGACCCATACGGTACAGCAGGCTGCTCTTTTTATTAAAGACAATAAAAAGGCCTTGCAAAATATGAAGAGAGACGTTAAACTTATGGACCCCATACATGTTTTAAAGAGAGGGTATAGTATAACTTACCGGGCGGATAAATTGGTACGCTCTGTGGAAGAAGTAGAGCCGGGGGCCGAAGTAACAACACGCGTATCAGATGGCATGATAAAAGGAAAGGTAACTTTTACCCAAAAAACAGATCCAAATGAGTGAGGAAATTAGCTACACAGCGGCTTTTAATGAGCTGCAAACTATTGTTTCAGAAATTGAAGAAGGAGAGATTTCAGTGGATGTGCTTTCAGAAAAAGTAAAAAGAGCAATGGAATTGATAGGGATCTGTCAGAAAAAATTGACAACTACCGAGGAAGATGTGAATACAATATTGAAGGAACTGGAAGGGCAGTAGAGGGATATTGGGCGTTAGTCATTAGTCAATTTGCAGTTGGCAATTAGCAGTTGGCAATTGAACACTGGAACTCTGTAACATTGAAACATTGAAACTCTGTAACATTGAAACATTGAAACTCTGTAACATTAAAACATTGGAAACATTGGAACATTTGAAATCTTAACTCCCGAATGGATTACATAGATTATTATAAAATATTAGGATTAGACAAAAGCGCATCTAAGGAAGATATCAGGAAGGCTTATCGAAAGCTGGCCAGGAAGTATCATCCTGATTTGAACCCAAATGATGAGAGTGCTAAGCAGAAATTTCAGCAGGTTAATGAGGCTAACGAGGTGCTGAGTGATCCGGAGAAGCGAAAGAAATATGATCAATATGGAAAAGACTGGAAACATGCGGAGGCTTATGAGAAAGCAGGCCAGGGGGGAGGTGCATCCGGGCATCAGGGGGAAGCGTCCGGCTGGCAGACCTATTCCGGTAATTTTGACGAGGATGTTTTTTCTGATTTCTTTTCTTCCATGTTTGGTGGAAACAGAGGGAGAGACCGTCATCATCGGCATGTAAAATTTAAAGGACAGGATGTTCGGGCGCAATTACAATTAAGTTTACGGGAGGCTTACCATACGCATAAACAAAGTTTTAATGTGAGTGGGAAAAACATTCGAATTACCATCCCCGCAGGAGTAGCCAATGGCCAGGAGATCAGGATAAAAGGATACGGCGGTCCTGGGGTGAATGGTGGGCCGGCGGGTGACTTGTACATCCAGTTTGTCATCCCCAATGATCCCAAATTTAAACGTAGGGGAGATGACCTGTACCTTACCGCTAACATGAATTTATATACCGCAGTTTTAGGAGGTGAAATTACGCTTGATACCCTCTCCGGGAAGGTAAAGGTGAAGATTAAACCCGGAACTCAAAATGACTCCAAAATTAGGTTAAAGGGGAAGGGTTTCCCGATTTATAAAAAAGAAGGTCAATTTGGAGATTTGATTGTTTCCTTTTCTGTTCAGATCCCAACTAGCCTGACTGCAAAACAAAAAGAACTGTTTCAACAACTGGCGAACAGCTAAAAAAGAAAAACTATGAACAAAGAAAATATCTTTTTAGTATCGGATTTGTGCCGGGAACACCATGTCGAAATTTCTTTTATACATGAATTACAGGAGAATGGGCTGGTTGAACTTGAAACTGTTGAGCAGACAGAGTATATTCCTGCAGATGCTCTCGGCCAGGTAGAACGCTTTATCCGTTTACATTCAGAACTCTCCATTAATGTAGAAGGCCTGGAAGCCATTTCCCATTTGTTACAGAAAGTGGAGACTTTGCAGCATCAAATCATTGACCTTCAAAACCAGTTGCGGCTGTATGAGGATGCATGAATTTTTAGTTTTCAGTAGTTTTTTATACATTTATACCTCAAAAAATTACCTAAAAAACTAAAAACATTATGTCGTACCCTTATCAAATCAAGACCAAGGAAGAGCGGGACCAGGCGTATAAAAAGAGCGTGGAAGACCCGGAAGGCTTTTGGGCGGAAATTGCTGAACAGTTTCAATGGAAGAAAAAGTGGGACAAAGTGCTCGAATGGCGGTTTAAAGGTGAAGGAGCGCCGGTAATCAAATGGTTTCAGGGGGCGAAACTCAATATTACTGAAAATTGCCTGGATAGGCATCTGAAAGAGCGGGGAGACCAGCCTGCCATTATTTGGGAGCCTAATAATCCGGAAGAGCATTACCGTATCCTGACCTATCAGCAACTGCATCAGAAAGTATGCACTTTCGCCAATGTTTTAAAGAACAATGGGGTACAAAAAGGAGACCGGGTTTGCATCTACATGGGAATGGTACCGGAATTGGCTATTGCTATTCTTGCCTGCGCACGTATCGGGGCTATTCATTCGGTTATTTTTGGTGGTTTTTCAGCTCAATCCATAGCAGACCGCGTAAAAGATGGAGCGGCTAAATACATTATTACCTGCGATGGCGCTTTTCGCGGCAAAAAGGTTATTCCACTCAAGAATGTGGTAGATGACGCACTGGTGCAATGCCCGGATGTGAAACGTGTTATTGTCTTAACCCGAACCCGGACTCCCGTATCCATGATAAAAGGACGAGATACCTGGTGGGAAGATGAAATCAAAAAAGTAGAAACCATGGGCAATCCGCCTTGCCCGGCGGAAGCAATGGATGCGGAAGACCCCCTTTATATATTGTACACAAGCGGTAGTACAGGTAAACCAAAGGGCGTGGTGCATACAACTGCCGGTTACATGATTTACACTACCTATACCTTTGTAAATGTATTCAATTATCAGCCGGGGGAGATTTATTTCTGTACGGCGGATATAGGCTGGGTAACCGGGCACAGTTATATTGTTTATGGTCCGCTGGCCGCAGGGGCTACCTCAATGATGTTTGAAGGGACGCCTACTTTCCCCGATGCCGGTCGGTTCTGGGATATTGTGGACAAGCATAAGGTCAACATCCTTTATACGGCCCCTACTGCCATCCGTTCTTTAATGGCACACGGCCTGGATTTTGTTAAAGATAAAGATTTAAGTTCCCTCCGGGTACTGGGAAGTGTGGGAGAGCCCATCAACGAAGAAGCCTGGAAATGGTATTATGAGCACATCGGTAAAAAGCGTTGTCCGATAGTAGATACCTGGTGGCAAACCGAAAATGGGGGTATCCTGATTTCTACTATTGCCACGGTAACGGATATGAAACCTTCTTATGCAACCTATCCTTTGCCGGGTGTTCAGCCTGCCGTGATGGATGAAAAGGGTAATGAGATTACTACCCCGGAAGCTACCGGAAACCTGTGTATAAAATTCCCTTGGCCGGGCATGTTGCGAACGACCTGGGGGGATCATGAGCGCTGCTTCAATACCTATTTTGCCGCCTATCCCGGAAAATACTTTAGTGGCGATGGCTGTTTGAGAGAAGCCGATGGAAAGTACCGGATAACCGGCCGCGTGGATGATGTCTTAAACGTAAGCGGCCACCGGATAGGTACAGCAGAAGTGGAAAATGCCATTAACATGCATGCAGATGTAGTGGAAAGCGCTGTAGTTGGTTTCCCGCATGACATTAAGGGGCAGGGAATCTATGCTTTTGTCATTACTGAAGAGGAAGCGGGAGAGGATAGAGACCTTATGCATAAAGATATTCTGGAGACGGTTAGCCGGATTATAGGCCCTATTGCGAAACCAGATAAGGTGCAATTTGTCAAAGGCCTTCCAAAAACACGTTCGGGAAAGATCATGCGTCGTATCCTGCGAAAGATTGCAGAAGGCGAGCTGGATAAGGTGGGGGATGTGACCACCCTGTTGAATCCGGAAATTGTAGAAGACATTAAAAAAGGAAGTGTGTCGGTATAAACAGGTTGATAAAGGAAGGTTTTGAATTCCAGGAATGTAATTTTTCCTGGAATTCTACTATCAGGTTATAAGTTCAGTAAAAAATGAGTACCTTTGCGCTCCGGTTTTTTGTTGGGAGGTTCTACTATGAGGCAATATCAGCAATTTGAGATTGCGTTTACAGGGTTAAAGGAGGGGATTCATCATTTCTCTTATCAAATTGAAGATACTTTTTTCAACTCATTTTACCCTCCTGATTTCCGGGACAGCCGGCTGACGGTACAACTTACAATGGACAAGAAGGAAAATTTTTTCCTTTTGACCTTTGAGGTTATCGGCAGTGTATGGGTGCATTGTGATCGCTGTGGTGAGTTGTTCGAACTCCAGATATGGGATGAACACCCCCTGGCGGTCAAACAGGTTTATGATCTTTCGGAAATGGAGGAAGATGATGATCCGAATGTGGCCTATATTTCGCTGCATGATTCAGTATTAAATGTGGCCAAATGGGTGTATGAATTTGCATTGTTGAGTATTCCGTTGCAACACATCCACCCCAATGATGCCGAAGGAAACAGCACCTGTAACCCGGTTGTATTGAAAAAACTGGAAGAAATGAAAAAAAGGGACCAAACGAAAGGCAATCCCCTGTGGAAAGGATTGGAACAATTTCGTAAAAAATAAACTTTTAATTATGCCTAATCCAAAAAGAAGACATTCGCAGCAACGTACCGCAAAAAGACGCACACATTACAAGGCTGAGGCCAAAACACTAAGTGTTGATCCTACTACGGGGGAAACACACGTACGCCATCGGGCACATTGGTCTGAAAATAAACTCTACTATAAAGGCAAGGTTGTTCTTGAGAAGAAGAAAGTATCAGAATAATTTTTTTACCTTTAGGGGGAGTTAATTAAGCCAAAAGACCGGATGAAAATAGGAATAGATATGATGGGCGGGGATTTTGCCCCTGCGGAAGCCGTAAAAGGCGTCAAAAAATTCTTAGATACCGCCGCAACCGATGTGCACATCGTCCTGATAGGTGATCAGGAAAAAGTCTTACCCCAGGTAGAACAATATAATATTCCGGGGGAGAAATGGAGCCTGGTTCATGCGCCGGAGGTGATCGACATGCATGAGCACCCGACCCGGGCATTAAAGGAAAAGTTGAAATCCTCCATTAACGTTGGCTTTCGTTTGCTGCAGAACGAAGACATTCACGCTTTTATCAGTGCGGGAAACACCGGTGCAATGATGGTAGGTATGCATTATTCTATAAAACCCATTGAAGGAATTCACCGGCCTACTATTTCCTCTGTCATTCCCCGGCTGGACAATCTTGCCGTACCCGGTATTCTGCTGGATGTAGGTATTAATTCGGACTGTAAACCCGAGTATCTTCTTCAGTTTGCCATACTGGGCAGCCTGTATTCAAAACACATCTTACATAACCCCATTCCTCCCCGCGTCGCACTGCTGAATATTGGAGAAGAAGAGGGCAAAGGCAACAAACTGGCTCAGGCCGCCTATTCGATATTAAAAGAAAATGATAAAATCAATTTTATCGGTAATATTGAAGGGCGCGGTATCTTTACCAATGAAGCGGATGTTATTGTATGTGATGGTTTTACGGGAAATGTAGTACTAAAACTTTCAGAATCCTTTTACGATATTACCCAGAATCTTAAACTCAATGGCGAGTATCTGGATCTGTTTAATTTTGAGTCTTATGGAGGTACGCCCGTTCTGGGGGTTTCCGAACCTGTAATAATAGGCCATGGTATTTCAAAAGCCCCGGCTTTCAGCAACATGATAGAGGTAGCTGAAAAAATTATTCGCAGCAAGTTGCTTAATATTATCAGAGAAAATTTCTCTCACTAAGCCCCTTTTATATCAGGGGTAATTTCACAAAGAAAGTAGTACCTTTCTCATCAGTAGTCTCAAACCAGATAGCTCCATCGGATTGTTGAATGATATTCCTGCATATTGCGAGCCCGAGCCCCGTACCGGAAGATTTAGTGGTAAAGTTGGGGGTAAATATTTTGTCCTGCAGGTCTTCGGGAATTCCATCGCCGTTATCTGCAATACTAACCACCACATCATTCTCCTTTTTGATTGTTTCTACAATTATTTTTCCCTCTTTCCCTTCCGGTATGGCCTGCATCGCATTTTGAATCAGATTGGTAAATACACGATTGATTTGTGTTTTGTCTGCATGTATTCTAAAATACTCGAACGGTTCTTTGTAATTAATTTTTATATGGGCATATCCGTTGTGCAGAGAAACAACTGAACTTAGAATCTCATTCAGTACAATTTCCTCTTTATTAGCATAATTAATATTTGCGAAGGTTGAAAAGTCAGATGCAATTTGAGAAAGATGCTCAATTTGCTCAATCAGGGTTTGTGATACACTGTTTGTCAGCTCCTCTTTTCGGGGAGAATCATCTTTTATGGCCCTTTGCAGGTACTGAAGGCTTAGCTTCATGGGCGTTAGGGGATTCTTTATTTCATGGGCCACCTGGCGGGCCATTTTTTGCCAGGCGCCTTCTCTTTCACTTTTTGCCAGCTTGGCGGCGCTGTCTTCAAGTTTGCGGACCATTTTGTTATACTCTGCCACCAGAGAACCAATTTCATCATCGTATTCCCAGTCTATTTCCTCATTTTTACCAGAAAGATTCACCTGTCTCAGTTTACTGATGATCAGGGTAAAGGAACGGGTAATGCTGTGAGTAAACAGAAGGGCAAGCAGCCCGGCCAGTAGAAAAATAAAGGCATTTAAATTGATAAGGGTGACCAAAAAGTTGGATATCCCCAATTTTAAGTCTGATTGGGAAGCATAATAGGGTTGATTCAGAAACGCCAGCAACTCCCCCTTTTTATTCCAGATAGGTACATAGGAAGATAAGAAACTTAAATTCCCTACTTGTTCTTTTTGTATCACCTGGGCCTGGTGCAGGGTAAATAGTTTATAATAGGCGGAAGGGTCCATTTTCCAGGAAAGCAAACCGTTTTTATAAATCAGGCTCTGGGTGGAAATTCTTAAATTCCCATCGAGGTCGTAAATATTAATATCTACTCCATCCATATCGGCAATCTTTTGAACAGCAGATTGCAGCCCGGCATTGAAATCAAGGTTATAAAAATGAATATTGGCATTCTTTCCGGTGTTTTCATAAATGACATTTTCTATCCTGGCAAGAAGGCTGTTCATCTCTCTTTCCAGTTCATGATGATGCTGGGAATCATACCGGTTAACATAAAATTGAATAGTACTCGCTCCCAATACTACAAATACAAAAATGACAATGAAAATTATAATAGCATGAACACGGTTTCTTATGTTTAACCGGGTTCTTTCTCTTATTTCATGAAAACGAAGCCTAGATTTTACCAATATGCTGAAAATATTAAACAACAATACCAGGAGCAAAAAGATTCCAAAGAGGTAAGCAAATAACGTAATGGACTCAATCCAATCTTTATTTCGTTTTGCCATGACGACTACCTTCGTAGAAGATGGTTTGTAACGTAATATGGAATATCCTTCTTTGTTGATAAAGTTAAAATCGATATCAGGTACCTCCCTGGCCTTTAATTGCAGCGGAAAGGGGTAGGTATTGTGGTGATAAGCCAGTTTCAGGTGATCATAAACCGCGTAAGAATATTTATTGACGGCTTTTTTAAAACGATAATCTGCAGTCTGCATCAGCAGTTCGGGATACAACGACTCTGGTTTCAGGGTTTTGGGGCTCATTTGATAATAAAGGAATCCCACCACCTCCTTGCCCATTTGATCCTGAATAGGCAGGGTGGCAATATAATAGTATTCAGAAAGATTGACCTGCCGGAAGAATAAATTCAGAAACCCTGTAGGCATGGCATCCTGCGTCAGATTTATTGTAGCCTCTTCCATATTCCCAAGGCCCTGACGCATCATTTCCTTTCCCTTCCGGTTGAAAGTATAAAAGGTAAAATCATATTTATTTTGGAGGTTGGGGAAATAAGTATTCAGGAGATAGTTTACCAGGCTATTCTTTTTCCTGACGTCATGCATCTTAAAATAGGAAACCACATAAGGGTCCTTCACGATAGCTGTGTCCATCGTGCCCAGATTAAAGATAAGGGTAGGGTCTTTTTGTTTGGTCAACCTTATGGCCAATTGCTGACGATAGGCCAGTTCTCTCTTGCTGTTATAGAAAACCATTATTGCCGTAATGGAAGAGGTCAGTACAATCAGCCAAAGGATAAACCGCTCCATACTGATTTTACGTCCCAGTTGCTGACCGGTTAAGTCCAGAAGATAAATGTAAAAAATACACCAAAGCATCACCCACAAGGTGTAGGAGTGGGTCTCCTGAAACAGTTGTAAAGAGAGCCAGATAAGACCGGATAAGCCAAGAACGATGTATTTCACCAGAAACTTATCTTCGCTCAGCTGGTTTAAAATACGATTAATGATCGGAGACAGGAAGAAAAAACAAAA
>CAYRBD010000108.1:8460-9521 GCA_964422465.1 uncultured Chitinophagaceae bacterium | reverse complement strand
TACTTCATCCAAAGACGAACTGGCTGATTTTAGCACAATTTGTAAATTACTTTTGTCTCCAACCTTTACTTTCTGAGGCTCATAACCGATATAAGAGACTTCCAATACTGCATTTTGAGGTGCGGTTATGGAAAACTTTCCCTCCGCATCCGTAACGCTTCCCCGAGTACTTCCCTTAATCCTGACGGTTACTCCGACTAGTGGCTTACCGGATTCATCTGTAACTACTCCTTCAACCTGTTGGTCTTCTGACGCTTTAGGTAAGACATACGTCCCATCCTTTTCATCAAATCCAGAATGGTCATGGGCTGAAGCCCGAAGATAAACACACAGCAAGAGCAGGATACCCAATTGACCCATAAAAAAAGCCCTAAAATAAACAGCCACTGAGTACAGAATCTTATTTTTTCCTGGTATTTTTTCCTTCATGACATCAATTTATAAATGCGGGATTCCGTTTTTTGTACAATGAACACTTAAAATCAAGACCAAAGATATTTAAATTTTTATATAAACCCATTATTTACCTATAAATTTTTTTAGGAAAAGATAATTTATTAAACTCTTCAGAGAATTTGCTATAATCAGGGCTTGTTTTAAGGGGCTACTTTTGTAACCCGATAAAAGGATTATCCCATGAATAAGACATTTTTACTAAAATTACGTGCAGGAATTATTATTTCTCTTTCATTGTTTTTGTCCCATTTTTCTTCTGCTCAACAAAAAACAAGCTACCGGCCCACCTGGTCATCCTTATCTCAGCATCAGGAGGTTCCCGAATGGATTCGGGACGCCAAATTTGGTATCTATGTCCATTGGGGCGTTTATTCGGTGCCCGCATACGGGAATGAAAAGTACATGAAAAACATGTATAAAGACACCGGATTTAGTGTTTTTGGAACCTACAAAAGACAGACGACCCTTCATGGACCCCTTTCCGGATTTGGATATCATGATTTTATTCCCATGTTCAAAGCCCGGAAATTTAATGCGGATCAATGGGCCAAATTATTTGAACAATCCGGGGCCCGGTTCGCCGGTTTAGTAGGGGAACACCACGA
>CAYRBD010000108.1:1427-8360 GCA_964422465.1 uncultured Chitinophagaceae bacterium | reverse complement strand
CATCCGGACATTATGTATTTTGATGCCTGGCTGAAAGACATCCCGGATAGCCTTGTAAAACAATACCTGGCCCATTATTTTAACGACGCTGAAAAGAGAGGCCAAAATGTAATTGTTACCTATAAGAACCAAGACCTTCCTTCGGATGTAGGCATGTTAGACTACGAAAACTCCAACCCGGATTCCATAATGGCACAGCCTTTTCTTTGTGATTACCCCATTGGCACCGGACAGTCTTATTCCTGGGGATATACCGCAGACATGAAAATAAGGCCTGCAAAAAATATAGTACACTCCCTTATCAGGGCAGTCAGTAAAAATGGGCAAATGTTACTCAATTTGTCTCCAAAAGCAGATGGAACCATTCCCGGGAATCAACAACATGAAGTGCTGCGGGTAGGCCGCTGGCTCTGGACTTACGGAGAATCCATTTACGGCACCCGGCCCTTCAGCAGCTTTGGTGAAAAAACAGCCGATGGGATTGAAGTATATTATACCCAAAAGAAAAAAGAACATACCCTTTACGCTATTTTCTTTGGGTGGCCGGGCGCCAACTCCAGCGTATTACTGAAAAAAATAAATTCCCAAAGCGTATCAAAGATCAGGAAAATTACCCTGCTTGGTTTTAAGGAGAATTCCAATTGCCCATTCAAATTGACCGACAATGGTTTGATGATTGATATTCCACAAGCCAGGCTCCCGGATGATATAGCAGTAGTGTTTAAAATTGAAACAGAATAAAAATGAAGAAATCCTGTAACCCGAGATGGAAAAAGTTGTTGATGCCGATAGGACTCGGGGCTCTGCTGCTGTTCACAGCTTTTCAATCTAAGGCACAACAGTTGCCTGAGGAGGAAACTATTTTTACCGTAATTGGCGGACCGGATACACCAGTAATTAATGAAGACATGCCGGGTACCGAGGGAATCCAGGGAGGATTTGAGGGAGGCCGGTTTTTAAAAATTGGGGAAACCTACCATTTATTCCCCACTGAAAGAGCCGGAGAAAAAGGCGTAGAGGCTTACTATGACAGAGTAAAAACCCAAATCGGACATTGGATAAGCAAAGACGCCATCCATTGGAAAAGAGTGAATACGCTTTACCAAGCAGATGGTAAATATGCGGTTTCGGATTATGACAACCCTGTCAATGACAGGCGAGGAGCTATCTGGTCTTTCATGCCCATTTTCAATAAAAAAGAAAACCGATGGAATGCCTTTTATGTAGCTTATACCGTCAGCAAAACGATAGAACCCAACCATTCCTTTGGAAGAATTTGGCGGGCTGTTTCCGACAAGCCGGGAATGAACGGAATTGGAGGACCTTATACCGATCATGGAATTGTAATGGAACCAGGGTTAAACTCACAACTCTGGGAAGGCCGCCAGGGCGTACAATCCTTTTTCCCATTTAAAGCAGGCAAAAAATGGCTTGCCTTTTATGGAGGCGCTTATCCCTGGCATCAATGGAGCGACTATCCTTATTATGGACATAAGGGCTGGAATGTGGGACTTGCCTCCTCCAGCCGATTAGGAGGCCCTTGGAAGAGAATGGACACGGCCACCAATCCCATTACCTCTATCCATCCTTTCTTTGTAGAAAATCCCATTGTCAGCAAGCTCCCAAACGGGGTATATATTGCTGTATTCGACGGCGGTCCCAACGCCTGGGGGCTGCACCTTCCCAACAAGATGGCTTATACCTTATCGAAAGATGGCATTCACTGGAGTAAAGCCCAATATATTGCAATAGAGAAAAAAGTAAACAAATGGTGGGATATCATGCGTACCCCAATGGGATTAATCCCTGAAGGAAATGATGTCTATACCGTTGTTTATGCTGCAATAAAAAACAATAAAAGATTTCATCCTCTGGGGATGGTAAAATTAAAACTGGATAGAGACAAGTTAAATAGAATCACCCAAAAACTGAAGGAATAAAGTAATCATGCAAAAACACAGTTGGATACTCATCGCCTTATTATTTTTAGCAACGGCCTGTACACAAAAATCAGTAACCATTCTTACGCCGGAAAACACCAATGCAAGGCTGGATTTTGGCGTGAATAAACTTAAAGAATCGCTGGAAGCCGCCAGCTATAAGGTTACGATCACAAAAGACACCGCTTCCGTTGGTCATGCGACCCAAACCATTGTAGCCGGCCCTTTAAAAAGTGAACTCATAGAAGGTTTTTTGAAGAAGCACAACCTGTATCCGGACAGTTTACCCGGGAAAGAAGGGTATGTCGTTCACAGTATAAATAACACCCTCGTCATTGGGGGCGCAGATTCTTCCGGAACTTTATACGGCTGCATGGATATTCGAGACAGCATCAAAAAAAATAAAAGTATCCCAACCTCCATTTCTGAAAGCAATCAGCCCGAAATGGTCATGCGGGGCACCTGTATCGGCTTGCAACTGCCCACCCTGTTGCCCGGAAGAGGCGTATATGAATACCCTATCACAGAAAAAAACTTCCCCTGGTTCTACGATAAAAAACGCTGGATAAAATACCTGGATATGATGGTAGAAGACCGATATAATGCGCTTTATCTCTGGAATGGCCATCCATTTGCCTCCCTGGTAAAACTTAACAAATATCCTGACGCAGTAGAAGTGGACAGCGCAACCTTTATCAAAAACAGAGAAATGTATCATTTCCTGACCAAAGAGGCCAATAAACGGGGGATATGGGTTATTCAAATGTTTTATAACGTCATTGTTTCCAAACCCTTTGCGGAGAAGCATCATCTGAAAACACAAGACAGAAGCCGCCCGATTATTCCCGTAATTGCTGATTATACCGAAAGATCAATTGCTAAGTTTGTAGAAAGCTATCCCAATGTGGGTCTGCTGGTCTGCCTCGGTGAATCTATGCGGAATCTGGACGATCAGGTACAATGGTTTACCAAGACGATTATACCCGGCGTGAAAGAAGGATTAAAAGCCTTAGGCAGAACGGACGAGCCCCCTATTGTTTTACGCGGGCACGACACCAAGGCGCCTGTGGTAACGCGGGCCGCCTTACCAATCTACCACAATTTATACACCATGGAAAAATACACCGGGGAATCGCTAACCACCTATGAACCAAGAGGTCCCTGGGCGGAGGTTCACCGGGAACTGAGCGACATGGCTTCCACGCATATTGAGAATGTTCATATTCTCTCCAATCTGGAGCCTTTCCGGTG
The DNA here is from genome assembly GCA_964422465.1 of uncultured Chitinophagaceae bacterium. Classification (GTDB taxonomy): domain Bacteria; phylum Bacteroidota; class Bacteroidia; order Chitinophagales; family Chitinophagaceae; genus FW021-bin31. The sequence goes on along the minus strand of CAYRBD010000108.1, from coordinate 5,169 downwards.
GGGTTCTCCCGATTTTGTGCAGAAAACAATAAAAGCCATGCACAAAGTGCATCATGCCAACGGGCTCCATCTTTACCCGCAGGCTTCCTACTGGGACTGGCCTTATTCGGCTGACAAAGTCGATCCCCGCCTTATTGAAATAAACCGCGATTGGATATGGTATAAAACCTGGGCCCGCTATGCCTGGAAGGCCGACCGCGATAGAAAAGGGGAAATCAATTACTGGTCCGGCCTTTTAGCAAAGAAATATGGGGCCGGAGAATACGGGAAAGACCTTTTAAAGGCCTATGAGTACTCCGGAAGAATATCTCCTATCATCATCAGGCGTTTTGGTATTACCGAAGGTAACCGCCAGACCATGTCCCTGGGCATGTTTATGAGCCAGCTGGTCAGCCCCAATCGCTGGGGGATCATCGCCATGCTTTATAACTCGGATGGGCCCGAAGGAGAAACTTTAGCCGAATATGCCAAAAGAGAGTGGAAGGGAGAACCGCATAAAGGAGAAACCCCGACCTGGGCTATTAAAACTATAGTAGAGGAAGGGGAAAAAGCCATCAAAGCCATTGATGAAGCCGAACCGCATGTCACAAAAAACAAGGCCGAATTTGAACGGCTAAAAAATGACATGTACTGCTATAATGCCATGGCCCATTTTTACAATCAAAAAATACAAGCCGCTTTACTAGTCTTGCGTTATCAATATTCCAAAGACCTTCATGACCTGGAGAAGGCGGTTCCCCATCTGGAAAAGAGTGTGGACTGGTATAAAAAACTGGCAGACTTAACAAAAGACACTTATTTATACGCCAACAGCATGCAAACCAGCCAGAGAAGAATCCCCATAAGCGGCGCCGATGGTAAAAATAAGACCTGGGTAGAGTTGCTCCCTCATTATGAAGATGAGTTACAACATTTTAAAAAGAACATTGACCTGTTAAAATCCGGTAAGTCAAAAACAGAAGATATAGAATCATTGCAATCGGCTACAGTTGAAATTCTGAATAAGGGATACACCCGCTACAAAGTAGAGCAGAGCGCACATCCTTTTACCGACAAGGGGTACTACATTAAAAATATTGCAAAAGAACTCCAGAGATTAAAAGGAATTAAATTTTCTATAAATAAACAACAGAATGACGGAACAGCGTTAAAATTCAAGAATGATCAACCGGTAAAATTAGTAGTTGGATTCTTTAATTCCTCAAACAGAGATTATGTCGCTCCCTCTGCTTTAGAAACCAATGCAAATGCCAACAACCGGGGGCAGGCCGATGTCAGGCTTTTAAATGCGGTAGGCATCCCAGGCTTGCCACCGGTAAACATCCATACCTATTATTATGAACCGGGGGAAAACACCTTCAAATTAAAACACGGCGCCTGTCTGATCCTCGGGTTTATCAAAGGCGATGAATCCATAAAAGAAAGAGATGCCGGATATACGGGAGGACAGGAAGATGCCAGCGGGCTGGATTGGTTATTTTACTGATTAAAAATAGAAGATATGAACTTTAGATTTTGGAACCTGATTGCAGCAATGGGTCAGAGTTAAAAATATCAAAGATCTTAAAGAAAACGAGAGGCGCCCGAGTCTTGAAAGTGGATCCGGATCTTATACTTTTCAGTATCCTATAGTTACAAAAAATTATTAAGCGTTCTAAAAGGATGAAATTCAATATCAAAATACGATTCTTTTTACTAATTCTTTTTTCTTCCTTTAATGGTTATGCGCAAGAAGGAAGTTTTGGCCGGATAAATATAAACCTGAACAGCAACTGGCATACAGTTGCCAACGACAGCGATCAATATGCTTACACCGGGTTTGAGAACAAGCATTATAACGACCATCAATGGCGTCATGTAGATGTACCTCATAACTGGGATGATTATGGCGGATATCGCAGGTTAAGAAATGGAAACAGATATGGATATGCCTGGTATAGAAAAACCTTTTTTGTTCAGTCAATTCAAAAAGACAAGCGGTACTTCTTATGGTTTGAAGGCGTAGGCTCCTATGCCACGGTTTGGTTAAATGGTAAAAAGATAGGCGCCCATGCCGGCGGGCGTACTTCTTTTACCCTGGATGTTACAGAGGCTGTTCTTCCCGGGGAATCCAACCTTTTATGTGTAAAAGCAGACCATCCCAAACACATTCGTGATCTTCCCTGGGTAAGTGGTGGAGATTCAAAGGAGGTGGGGTTCTCCGAAGGTTCACAACCCATGGGGATATTCAGGCCGGTGCACCTGGTTGTCACCAACCCTACTCGCATCCTTCCTTTCGGTGTACATATCTGGAATGATACCACCGTTTCTGAAAAAGCAGCTACGCTGTATTTAGAAACCAAGATTAAAAACTATAATTCTCGTTCTCAACCTGAAAAGGTAAAAATAGTTAATCTATTAGAAGACCAATCAGGCAACATAGTTGCAAGAACAGCATCTCAACTCTATCTTTCGGCAGGGAAAGTTTACAATGTAAAGCAACAGTTTACAAACATTGCTCATCCGCATCTTTGGTCTTTGGAAGATCCATATCTTTATACAATAAAGACAAAAATTTTTAAGGGAGAAAAATGCATTGATCAAATTTCAACGTCTTATGGCATCCGGTGGATCAGCTGGCCCATAAACCGCCCCGGAAACAACAATCAATTTCTCTTAAATGGAAAGCCGGTTTATATAAACGGAATTGCCGGTTACGAACATCTCCTGGGTCAGAGCCATGCTTTTAGCAAGGAACAGGTAAGAGCAAGAGTCAAACAGGTTGAAGCTGCAGGATTTAATGCGTTTAGAGATGCCCATCAGCCCCATAACTTAAGATTTCAAAAATATTGGGAGCAGGATGGCGTTCTCTGGTGGCCGCAATTTGCCGCTCACATCTGGTTTGATAATCCTGAATTTAAAAACAATTTCAAAAAATTGCTGCGCGACTGGGTTATTGAAAGAAGAAACAATCCGGCTATTATTTTATGGGGGTTGGAAAATGAAAGTACACTGCCCACCGAATTTGCAAAAGAATGTACCCAGATCATACGGGAATTAGACCCTACTGCCTCTTCACAACGATTGGTCACCACCTGCAACGGAGGGAGTGGAACCGATTGGGATGTTCCACAAAACTGGTCGGGTACTTACGGAGGAGATCCATATAATTACGCCAATGAAGTACAAAAGGAAAAATTAATTGGAGAATATGGCGCCTGGCGAAGTATTGATTTGCATTCAGAAAAGAATTTTCAGGAAGATAAAACTTCAAGTGAGAACAAAATGGCCCAATTGATGGAGCTAAAAGTGAGGCTGGCAGATTCGGTAAAAGATAAATTTTGCGGCCAGTTCATGTGGTTGCTTCATTCTCATGACAATCCCGGCAGAGTGCAAAGTGGTGAAGGCTATCGCGAATTGGACCGGGTCGGGCCTGTTAATTACAAAGGCTTGTTTACGATATGGGGAGAGCCGGTGGATGCCTATTATATGTACCGTTCAAATTATGTTTCGGGAGAAAAACATCCTATGGTGTATACCGTTTCGCATACCTGGCCAGACCGGTGGACTTCCCCGGGAAGCAAGAAAGACATCAACGTCTATTCCAATTGTGATTCTGTAGCTTTATATAATGATGTAGATTCAATTCTGCTTGGCGTAAAGACCAAATCCGGGGTAGGCACTCATTTCCATTGGGATAGTGCCAACATCCAATATAATATCTTATATGCAGTCGGCTATGTAAATGGAAAAGCTGTTGCTA
>CAYRBD010000108.1:0-1327 GCA_964422465.1 uncultured Chitinophagaceae bacterium | reverse complement strand
ATTAAAGGAACTTCAGACCCAAAACTATTGCAAACTTTTCGCTACGGTCGTAAGGATTTAAAATTTATATTTCCGGTTCCTAATGGAGATTATACGGTTGAATTATATTTCACAGAGCCCTGGTTTGGCATAGGGGGAGGAATTAATTGTGAGGGATGGAGGTTATTCGATGTAGCAGTAAATGACAGCATCAGAATACATAACCTGGATATCTGGAAAGAAGCGGGTACAAACCAGGCTTTAAAAAAGACCCTGAAAGCACAGGTTACCGATGGCAAACTGGTTATTTCCTTTCCCAAAGTTAATTCAGACCAGGCTGTTGTTTCTGCAATTGCGATTGCCACTGAAAATACAAACACCAAACCTGCTCTTCCTTCTCCTCTGCTCCTTCAACCGGTTCTTAATAAAAACAGCCCGGAGGTAAATTATACGGTTCAATCCTGGTTAGACACCGGCGAGCCACAATATCCGGAGGAGAAAGTTACTTTTAGTCAACTCCCTTCAAAATTATTTGGAGCAGAATGGCTCCGGTTTCCTGATAAATCAACAGCCCGGAATACGCGCAATATCGTATTTCAGGTTAGTCAGGATGCCGATGTGTATATGGGTATTGACAGCAACTTAACCACAATTCCTTCCTGGTTAAAAACGTATGACTCCACAGGTAAGTATGTCATAAATAACCAGGGAACCGTTTTTTCTTTATTCCATAAGAAATTTAAAAAAGGAGCAGTCATCCACATCAAAAAACCCATTGAAGAATACAGGAATTACACGCCTCCCCTCTTCATCGCCGCCCAATACGCCTCCGATATCATGCCCGGTTATGACCTCAAACCTACCCAACATTACCCTATTAAAGATGTAATCATAAAGGGGAAAGGAATAGCACAACAAAAAGTAAATAATAAGGAGGCCGCTACCTTCATCAGGGAAAAAGGGGACTCTTTGGAATGGAAAATAAAAACGGGGATCGGTGCAAAATATTCCATCCGGTTCAGATATTCGAATGAAGATCCGGATACAAAAAATCTTAAATTTTATCTTATTTCCCGGGAAGGCCTAATTTTGCAAAAAGAGGCTTTACATTTTACAAAAACTAAAGAGGGAAAATGGAACAGCCTCAATATAATGACCCAAACAGAAATTAATGCAGGGAACTATACTGTCAGACTGATAGCCGAATCAGCAAAAGACCTGAGTATTTCAGGATTAGACATTCAGTAACTGCAATAAATATTAGATATGAAAGCATTAGTTTGTAAAGCGCCCGAAGATTTCGAATACAAGGATATTGAAAAACCGGAACTGCAAAAAGACCACGCGA
>CAYRBD010000107.1:0-9906 GCA_964422465.1 uncultured Chitinophagaceae bacterium | reverse complement strand
GGCTGTGAAGGATTACCAAAAATCTAAAATCCTAAATCGCTAATCTGGAATCTAAAATCAGAAGAATGATGATAGCCTGAACTCATTCAACCATAAAACCCTACAACCATCTAACTATCCAAAATCTGTATCTTTGCGGCAACCTATGAAGTACAAGCACCTGTTTTTTGATTTAGACCATACCCTGTGGGACTTTGACGCTAATGCATTAGAAAGTCTGGAGGAGTTGTTTGAACAATTTGAGTTAGACAAAAAAGGAATACCGGATTTTAAAACTTTTTATACTGCCTATTTCAAGCACAATGAAATCCTGTGGGATCGGTTAAGAAAGGGATATATCAGTCGTAAAGATCTAAGGTGGAAACGCATGTGGCATACCCTTCTGGACTTTAAAATTACCGATACGGAATTGTCCAATGCTATGGGAGATCGCTATCTTGAAATATTGCCGCTGAAGAATCGATTGCTCCCCGGAGCAGTAGAAACACTGGAATATTTGAAAAATAAAGGGTATCCGCTGCACATGATTACCAATGGCTTTGAGACTACCCAATATCAAAAAATGGATTCCTCCGGTATCAGAAATTATTTCAAACATGTAGTTACCTCCGAAATAGCGGGGAAACCAAAACCCTATCCGGAGATATTCAACTATGCGCTCCACCGGACACATTGCAATCCAGATGAAGGATTGATGATTGGCGATGCGCTGGAGATAGATATTCTTGGCGCGCAGGAAGTAGGGATGGACTCTGTTTATTACAATCCGGCAAAGCCTCCTTATAACGGAATAGAACCCACGTACAACATCATGAAATTATCGGAACTGCAGGCCATCTTATAGTCCCTCAACAAAATCCCGGATTACCTTTTTATACTGATCCATTGTAGGGAAATTGGGGGGGAGAAAGGGAAATGCAGAAGCGGCTTCAAGCGCTTTTTCAAGTTGAAAACCTGTTTGAGGGAAAGATAAAAAATAATTCTTTTTATAGAGGTATTCTGCCAGGTATTCCTGCTCGGTTTGTCCCGGTGTTGGTACAAAAATGGCCTTCTTTTGTAATTTCACCATGTCCATTACCGTGGTATAGCCCGAACGGCTTAATACCATTCTGCTTTGCAGCAAGGCTTTTTCAAGTGCTCCTGAATCTAAATGGTGGACAAATTCAATATTAGAGGAAAGTGCCTCTTTTGCGGGCTGATCCGGTTTGCCACAGATAACGATTGTTTTAAGGTGCAGAGACAATAGCTGTTGTCGGATGAGCCTTTCAAACTGAGATCGCTGCGGTTCCGGGCCGGAGATAAGGGCCAGCAGATCATATTTTTTTTCAATCCTTTCCTTTCTGGTAAAGCGGGAAAGTGTTCCTAAATATTTTACAGGAAGGGGAGGCAATGATTGGGGATGAGACATTTTTCCTGCCAGGTTTTTATCTCCTTCAAAATCAACTATCCAGCAGGTGTCAAAATTTTTCAGGTAATGATAATTTATCTTCTGTAGCAAGTCTTCCGATTTATTGCCGAAAGGAGAGGGGATACGTAATTGATGGGTCAGGATGGCGGCGGGTACCTCGGCATGATAGAGACCAAAACGATTGTCTGAAATAATGCCCTTTATTCCTAATTGCTTCACTTTTTTCTCCAGCCATTTGTGCTCCAGACGTATCGCCTTTCTCATTTTGGGTAGTTGAGCCAACATTTTCAATCCGAAATTTTTCCCGTTCCGGGAATAGGTCATCCGATATCCGGGTAGTGGAAGATGGGTATCCTCCGGAAATTCGCGCCTGAGGAGCGCCGCCTGTTTTCCTTCTGAAGCGATAAAGACCTCGCATCCCAGCCGTTTTAATTCATGAATGATCGGGATGCAACGGGTTGCATGTCCAAGTCCCCAGTCAAGTGGAGCCACCAGTATTTTTTCCCCTGAAGAAGAATCTAATTTCATTATCTGTTGGTGCCAAAGGTAGATTTTTTTACTTTTGTTGAGTTAAAAGTAGCATTTCAATGAGGAAAGCAACAAAATGGGCCCTGTTATTGTTTTTAGCAGTAGGGATTCTGGCTTTTAGCAGTTGCGCAGTATTGAAAAAAAACGATTGCGGCTGCCCGCCCATTCCTTCTACAGGAAAAATGAAACATTAATGGCGTTCGTTTTTAGTTTTTTTAGTAAATTTGAACATCAAAGCATTTGGAAAATGAAAAGTTTGGACAGAGAGTTGCTGATATTGCTGCCGGAGGAACGATATGATAATGTGGCAATGGAACATCAGGCAGTCTATTTACATAAAATGTTGGATCAGGTGGATACGCTTTCACATACGGTATCCGTGGTGGAATTTTTGAACCTGCACCGTGGTGGAATTACGAATAACCGGCTGCGAATTGAGAATGCCTTACGCAGACCCGTACTCGGATCTTTTCAATTTATCCTTCACAAAAATTAAATCGTTTTACACCCTATTCTGAAATGGAGCAATCACTTCCGCTGGAGGATTATCTCATCCCACTATCTGCACCCGAAATTTTTGAAGAACAAACTTTTAATCCTTCTCAACTTGGTTATTTAATAGATAAATATGAAAACCAACTTCCTGATTTATCAGTTGCTGCCCTGGTGTTGTTAGGCGTGGAAGATTTCAGAGGAGGAGGGTATCCACTGCAAAGTGCCTCCGCTGATGCCATCCGAAAGCAGCTATACCCCCTGTATCACTGGCATACCGACCTGCAAATTGCGGATTTGGGAAATCTTAAAAGAGGAAAGTCCTTAAAAGATACCCAGGCCGCTCTCCGACTGGTTTTAGAAGAATTACTTAATCAGGGAAAGACGGTTTTTGTGCTGGGAGGCAGTCATGATCTGACTTTGACTCAATATCAGGTATATGCTTCCAAGGAGCAAATTATAGAAGCAACAGTAGTGGATGCGCTCATTGATTTACATGAAGAGGAATACCAATTGTCCCGCCATTTTCTGATGGAAATGCTTACCGGGCAGCCCAATTTCATAAAACATTATAATCACATTGGCTTTCAGAGTTATTTTGTGCATCCGCGCTTGTTAGAAACACTGGATAAGTTGCGGTTTGATTTCTATCGTTTGGGGGTTGCCCGGGAGATGCTGGGAGATATGGAACCCGTCATCCGTTCCAGCGACTTGTTTAGCTTCGATCTCTGTGCGCTACGTGCAGGAGATGCCCCCTCCAGCCGGTTATCGCCTAACGGGTTCTCCGGGGAGGAAGCCTGTGCCTTGTTTCGCTATGCCGGGATGAGCACGCAATTGTCTATGGCAGGGCTGTTTGGCTATATCCCACAGCACGATCGGGATGAGCTAACAGCTATCCAGGCCGCCCAGATGGTTTGGTATTTTATAGACGGCAGAGCAGTGGCCCGGAACGAGGCCGATTTAAGTCTGGCATCGGCTTATAATGAATTTCATATTTCTTTTGACGGGATGAAAACCATTTTCAGGAAAAGCAAACGTACGGGGCGCTGGTGGCTGCAGTTGCCTAATGGACAGTACATTCCCTGCGCTTATGGTGATTACCTGGCGGCGGGTAAAAGTGAAATTCCCGAACGCTGGCTGCGAGCCCAGGAAAGGCTGTAGGCCGGAAAGGATTTTATAAAATATACGTATCTTCGTTGTATGGGAGAAATGAGTTTAGGAGATGCCATGCGTGAATATCTGCGGCGTAGTCCTTTTCGTAATCAGATGAATGAAGTTCGCATTCAGGCAATATGGGAAAAGGAAATGGGGAAAACAATTGCGAGATACACGCAATCCATAAAACTCAGGAACCGACAGTTGATTATTGTTACCAATGTGGCCCCGTTGAAACAGGAACTTTCCTATTCCAGAGATACAATCCGGGACAGGATGAATACCGCCCTGGGAGAAAAATTAATTGAAAAGGTTGTCATTAAATGAAACCGTAATTATTGCAATACAATCCTCGGATCCAGCAGCGAGTAAACAAGATCCGCCAGTATATTTACAAAAACAAATAAGGCGGAGACAACCAGAACACTTCCCATGACCACTGGAAAATCAAATTTCATTAAAGCATCCACGGTTATTTTTCCTATTCCTTTCCATCCAAAGATGTATTCCACAAAGAAAGAACCGGCCATCAGGCTGGCGAGCCATTCTGTGATTGCTGTAACTACCGGGTTGAGCGCATTCTTTAAGGCGTGCTTGAAAATAACCATCTTTTTTTTCAACCCTTTGGCATAGGCTGTCCGTATGTAATCCTGATTTAATACATCCAACATAGCGCTGCGGGTAAGTTGAACAATTATGGCCAAGGGGCGGACCCCGAGGGTAAAGGCTGGTAAAATAAGATTTTTCAATTTTAATTGTCTCCCCACAAATGGATCAAATGCAAAAAGACTCCCGGTCATGTGAAGATGGGTCCAATCACTCAGCAGGTAACCAAAAAGATAAGCAATGACGATACCGGTAAAAAAGGAGGGGGCAGAAATCCCGGTTACGCTTGAGAAAACAGCAGCGGTATCCATCCAGGTATTTTGTTTGATAGCGGCCAATATCCCCAGTAATATTCCTACAATAGTAGCAAAAAGCATGGCTACGATAGCCAGAATAAAGGTGTTGGGCAGGGCTTCCATTAATATATTCCATACTTCCTTCTTGCTTTGGTAAGACCGCCTCAGATATGGGGCTTTTAAAACCAGCGAGCGTTGTGCCGAAAACCGGAAGAGCGTCCAATGGGGGTGCTGTGATTGTAAAGTATAACTTTTATCTAAAACGCTAATTGGAGAAAGGTCATTCAAATACAGCAGGTATTGAAGAGGCAGCGGCTTATCCAGATAGAGTTGATGCCGCACGTTCTGCAGAGAAGATACATCTGCTCGTTGTCCCAGGGTCAGACGAGCAGGATCAGCAGGTAACACGTTAAAAAGGAAAAACACCAACGTTACCACGCCAAAAATGACGAGAATTCCATACAACACTCTTCTGATTAAATAACGCGTCAATATTTCAGTATTAGTTTACCGGTTTCCGGATCAGGAACGGCTCCCAGCGGCATATCCTTATAGCTCCATTTTCCCAGGATCACCCCTTGTTTTAATAAAATCAGACAGGGGTTGCTGCGAGCGGCTGTTTTAATCGCCGTGCCATCCATTTGTAAAAAAGGGAAATGAAGGTCATTTTCCTGTCTGAAAGCAGTTACATTTGTTTTAGAAGAAGCCGTAATTCCGTAAAGATGGATACCAAATCTTTTACAATCCGCCTCAAGGTGATCCGCTTTTTGCTTCCAGCCCTGCGCGGCTTCCGTTGTTTGTTTCACCATGAATAAGAAAGTATATCCCTTCTGGTTGAGAATGAGTTGAGTAGAATCATTCCCTTCAAAATCAGAGATGACAAAATCTTTAATAACGGGCTCGGCATTCCCTTTCCGGATCAGTTTGTCTTTTCGATCCACATAATGCCAGGTGGTGTCTTTCCATGGAATCTGGTCCTCAGGAAATTCTTTTTGCTGACCATCCTTTTCGTAAATGAAAACAGTTTCATATTTATCGGGAATAGCGCCCGGCGGAATCTGCATCAGTTTGCTGATGTTGTTACCTACTTTGTAAGGCAGGCAATCTACAAAAGGCAAATGCTTAAGCATGTATCCCTGTAAACCAAATGAAAGACCGACGACCACTATCATGATCAGCCACGTCAGAAAGCCCCCTAAAAAAGGCCTGATACTTCTCCTGTGCCGGTATATGAAGAAAACAAGTATAAATAAAACAACGTCCTTCCAGAAAGAAGCTCCTGCAGAAATAGGCAGACAGTCCCCAAAACAACCACATTCTGTGATTTTCCCACTCAGGTAGGCGAATCCTGTCAGAAAAAGGAACAAAATCATTAATAGAAGCAATAAGGTACCAAAAATCCGCATTTTGAAACCCACCAGCAGAGCAAAACCGGCTATGATTTCAAATGCAATCATAACGATAGCGAAGACCAGCGCGGCAGGCGCCAGAAAATTAAGATGCAGGACATGGAAAAATTCATCCATTTTATAGCTCAGTCCCAGGGGGTCATTGGCTTTTATAATACCAGACAGGATAAATAAAATACCAACAAGTATTCTGAATATTATGATTAAAGTTTTCTTTAAAGTCCTCATCGTTTTTGAACAGTCGCTTTTTTAGGTAGGGTTATTTTCTTTGATTTTAATTAATGCAAATACTGCGTAATTTACGATGTCTGCAAAGTTTGCATCTATTCCTTCGGAAACCTTTGTTTGTCCCCGGTTAGCAATAATTTTTCGAATACGTTGTAATTTAGCTAAAATAATATCCACAAAAGACATTTGGGTCATTTGCCTCCAAGCCTCCCCGTAGTCATGGTTCTTATCTGCCATCAACTGGCGGACAATTGCTGCTTTTTCATCATATTCTTTTTCAGCTTCATCCGCTTCCAGTTCCCACCTTTCGTCTCTGGGCATGCTCAATTGGATAAGCGCAATAATTCCATAATTAACAATTCCTTTAAACTCGCTGTCTGCTTCATCCGCAATACGTTGCTCCCCGGTCTCCTGGATGTGCCGGATACGTAAAGCTTTGATGAATATCTGATCTGTAACAGATACCGGTCGTAAAACACGCCAGGAGGTACCGTAATCTTCTGTTTTATTCATAAAGATCTCTTTGCAAGCCCTCATTTCTGAATCATACTGCGCAAAGGTTTGCTCCTGCCCCATTTCGATTTGTATTAAATTTGCCAAGGTAAAAAAACAACAATGTTAGCCAAAAATACATTATTAATGCCTACTTTTTCCATGAATGTCGGTGGAAAGTTGTTAACCGTGGATAAGCCGCTTATTATGGGAATCCTAAACATTACGCCGGATTCCTTTTATAAAGGCAGTCGCTATGAAAAAGCAGACTCCTATATAGAAAAGGCAGGCGAGATGCTCCGGGAGGGGGCTACTTTTTTGGACATTGGCGGACAAAGTACCCGACCCGGCTCCCGCCCTTTATCAGCAGAGGAAGAAAAAGCCCGCGTACTTCCGGCTATCCGGGACATACTCAGGGCTTATCCGGAAGCCCTGCTTTCAATAGATAGCTATGATGCCGGCGTTGCAAAAGCGGCGGTAGAGAATGGTGCCGTAATGATCAACGACATCAGCGCCGGAGAAATGGATAAACGGATGATCCCACTGGCGGGAAGCCTGCAGGTTCCCTACATTGCTATGCACATGCAGGGCACGCCGGCGACCATGCAGGATGATCCCCATTACGAGAATGTTGTGCAGGAAATTTTTGATTATTTTGTTCAAAAAATGGCTGTTTGTAAAGAGGCAGGTATCCATGATCTCATCCTGGACCCCGGGTTCTGCTTCGGAAAAACGCTGGCTCAAAATTATGCCCTGATGAAGCAGCTTTCTATTTTCCATCAATTAGAGAAACCGCTCCTGGTTGGGATATCCCGAAAGTCTATGATCCATAAATTATTAAAAAATACGCCCGAAGAAGCATTAAATGGCACAATAGCCTTAAATTTGCTCGCTCTGCAACATGGCGTGCAAATTTTAAGGGTTCATGATGTCAAACCGGCCCGTGAACTGATACAAATATGGGAATATTATCAAAAAGAAGCATAATTTTCCCTATATTTAGTCTTTTAAAACGTTACTATTAGTGATTCACCTTTGGGGATATTCTTTTAGATGGCTCAACATCCTGGATGTTATTATTGTAGCCTTTCTGATATATCAGCTTTACAGGCTGTTGCGGGGAAGTATTGCCTTTAAGATATTCTGGGGGGTCGTCATTGTGTACATCGTTTATTTTATTGTACGCACCCTCGAGATGCCACTGCTTACGAGTATCCTCCAGAACTTTATTAATGTAGGTATTCTCGCCATTATCATTATTTTCCAGCCGGAGATCAGACGCTTTTTACTCCTGCTGGGTCGGAATATTCCTTTTAGTGAGAATAACATTTGGAAACGCTTCCTGGTATCTGACAAGATGAAAGAATCCCGCCGGCAGGAAGAAATTATTAAGCATCTCATCATGGCCGTTGGAAACCTGGCCAATACCTATACCGGGGCGCTTATCATTGTTGCTGCAACCTATAAACTGCCTCTTGATACTTCCTCTGGGGTAGAAATAGATGCTATAATCTCCGCCAGGTTGCTCGAAACCATTTTTAAGAAGAACAGTCCCCTGCATGATGGAGCGGTTATTATTTCCAATGGGAAACTGGTTGCAGCTAAGGTTGTGCTTCCGGTTTCTCAAAATCCTGACCTCCCTTCACGTATTGGGCTTCGTCATCGTTCCGGCGTGGGAGTTACTGAGCAGAGTGACGCTTTATCCATTATTGTTTCAGAAGAGCGCGGCAATGTATCCTATGCAAAAGACGGTCATTTATTCATGAATGTCTCTCTTGAAGATCTTAAATCATTGTTGTATGAAACCTTGGTAGAGGAGGGGTGAGCGAGAGTGTGATGGGGCAAGGGAGTGGAAGAGCGAGAGGGCGGTCTTGCTATTTACCGGGATCAAACGTCTCCGATATTTTGCCAGCTAATGGCTTCTATTTGTTCGTTAACAGAAACTCCTTCTTTCCCGCCATAGATTAATAACCCTTTTTTAGACACTTCATGGTTGTTTCTTAACCAATATCGAAGCCCTCCCAGCATAGAATGATGTATTTTCTTACCGGATTTTATTTCAATAGCAACGGGGTTACCCTGCTTTTCCATTATCAAATCCACTTCATTGCCCGAACTGTCTCGAAAAAAATAAAGCGGTTCGTTAATTCCCTGATTAAAGCGGTTCTTTTTTATTTCAGAGATAACCCAATTTTCAAAAATAGAACCGAACAAAGAGTGCTTCATAAGAGCAGATTTTGAAGAAATACCTAGTAAATGGCATAGCAACCCGGTGTCGTAAAAGTAAAGCTTAGGAGACTTGATAATCCGCTTGTTTAAATTGCGATACCAAGGATGCAAAAGATAGATTACAAAGCTGTTTTCTAATACCCCCAACCAGGATTGAATCGTTTTTGTGTCCACACCAATACTTTTTGCTATCTCATTCCTGTTAAGTAACTGACCAGCGTAGTTAGCACTCATCATTAAAAATCGGGTAAAGTTGCCTAAATTAGTAATATTACGAAGCAGGCGGACATCCCGTTCCACGTATGTTTGCACATAGGCACTCATCCACTTTCCTGGTAAAAGATTCTGATCCCAAATCTCAGGATAACCTCCATAAATGATATGCTTATAGATGTCACCTATTGCAAGTTTGGCAGTTTGCAATTCATAGTACGAAAGAGGTAAAAGGTTTAGATATCCTATCCTGCCAGCCAACGATTGCGATATATGATCCTGCAGAAGAAAATTGTTTGAACCGGTAAGGATAAATTGCCCACGAGAATTATTGTTGTCTAACATAACCTGCAAATAACGGAAGATGTCTGGCACCCTTTGTACTTCATCAAGAATGGCTCCATCAGGGTATTTTCTAAGAAAAATTTCTATGTTTTCCTCAGCTTCTAACTGCACGGAAGGATCCTCAAAATTCACATAAGGCTTTTTGTCGAAGATCCATTTGCCCAATGTTGTTTTGCCACTTTGCCTTGGACCAATAATGCTTATTGCTCTGAATTGTTCAGCCATCAGTCTGGCTTCATCAAATATTTGCCTTTTTATCAAGGTCATACCAATTCCATTTTTACAAAGGTATGTAAAAATGGAATTATACTCCATTTTTACAAAATCATGCAAAAATGGAATTCAATTCTATTTTTGCAAAAAAAGTTAATTCCAAATATTTTTGTAAGTTTGATATTGTTTATGATAGAGATAAAAACAAGTAGAACTGGCAATACGGCCCCCGGCCCGGGCGTTTTGCTCATTGCCCATCCCTTCCTTAAAGACCCGCACTTTGCAAGAACGG
>CAYRBD010000106.1:0-10022 GCA_964422465.1 uncultured Chitinophagaceae bacterium | reverse complement strand
TTTGTTGAAGTATTAAAAAAATCACTGACTAAATTCAAAGAACTTAAAGAACCAAAACAAACAGACGAAAAAACATATTCAGTAGAGAAAATTAGAGAAACGTATAAACAAGCATATTTGCCTTGGACGACAGAGGACGACAACAAACTTGAATTACTTTTTTGCGAGGGTAAAAAGGTAAAAGAACTTGCACTAGTATTTGAGCGAAACGAGGGAGCAATTAGTTCACGAATTAAGAAACTTGAATTGAAAGAAAAGTATGGAAGATAATCCAATATTTCCCCACGACGAAGAAGAAAAACGGTAGCTAACAAACGGCTGTTCTACAAGGCCGGGCAAACGTCTTCGATTAACGAAAAAGTATTAAATTTACGTTTTCGGCTTCGGTTGACGTGTAGTGTGGAAATTCAAAAAAATCAAAATATACAATTATTAATCATTACCGTTGGGACAAATGGACAGACATCATCCCCGCATTAATCTTCAAGAAATCCTTTCATTCTTATGTACTTGACAATTTTTTTACAAACAATGTGGCGGCAATTCCGATATTGTATAAAATAGCCTAAAAACACAGCAGCAGTTGACAAACAGCTGTTCTGCAAGGCGGAGTAAACGTCTTCGATTGAAAAATTTTTGCTAAATTTAGCGTGTAGGCTCTGTGCAATTGATGATGCCAAGTCCTGAATAAAAGTAGTGAATTGAATCATGCGGGTTAATATCAAGGCAAACTCCTGAAGGCAGTATAGCGCAATAAAATTTCGATCAGGAGGAGCGCCAGCGCTGCTAAGGCAAACGGATAAAACAACTCTTTATACTGTTTATACGAGGTAACTTTAATTTTAGTTTTCTCCATCTTATCAATTTGCTTGTAAATATCTTTTAAGGATTGGTTATTGGTGGCACGGAAATATTCACCGCCTGTTTCTGATGCGATTTTCTTCAGGAGAGCAGTGTCAATTTGAACCGGCATCTGCTGTATTTGCACGCCTCCTCCCGGCAGGGGCACTGGAAAAGGAGCAGTACCAATAGTCCCTACTCCGATGGTATAAACTTTGATATGGTATAACTTGGCGATGTTCAGGGCGGTTAGCGGATCAATCAATCCCGTATTGTTCACTCCATCCGTCAACAGGATAATCACCTTACTTTTGGCTGTGCTTTTACGAAGGCGATCCACGCTGGTAGCCAGCCCCATCCCAATAGCAGTACCATCCTCCAGGGAGCCGCTTTTTACCTGCCTGATCTGGTTAAGCAAAACACCATGATCTGTGGTAATCGGACATTGAGTGAAGCTTTCGCCGGCAAAGATGACCAGCCCTATCCGGTCGGTCGGCCGTCCCTTGACAAAATCCATCGCAACCCGTTTGGCCGCTTCTATCCGGTCTGGTTTAAAATCACGGGCAAGCATACTCCCACTCACATCCAAGCAAAGCACAATGTCAATCCCCTCGCTGTTGATGCTTTCCGTCACATTTGAACTCCGTGGCCGAGCAAGAGCCACCACCAAAAGAGCTATAATCAGAACTCGCAATAAAATTAAAATTGGACGCAGCCGGGATTTCCAGGATACCGGCAAATGTCGAATCCCTTCCAGTGAGGATACCCGGAAAGAGGCCTTCTGCTTGTTGTGGCTCCTAAAATACCAAAAGATAACAATTGGGATGAGCAGCAACAACCAAAAGAAAGCCGGATTGGCAAAAGTGATATTTTTAAAATCAAAAAGGCTCAAAGTGATAATTTAATTTATTTCTTCTCTTTAGTTTCTTCTTTTTCAGGTTGCGGCTTACACCATTCAACAACCCCGCGGGCCTTCTCCATACAACCTTCATGTTCTTCCCTGCTGGGCTGTAATTTGGCAAATTTAGCCAGGTCGGCAGTTTGCAAAATATAATTAAGGTCCGCTCGCCGTTGGTTTAATCGCGTTACCTGCTTTATCTTCTCAAGCAGTTCATCAGAAGTTTGCTCCATGGCATTGATCTGATATTGTCGCTGGATAAACAACCGCAAGATATCTGTCAACCGCGAATAGTATGTTTTAATTTCTCCCTTCTGCCATAGCTGTTCTTTCTCCAATTGATCCAGTCCTTTAGCAGCTTGTTCATAAGGTGGAATTTGTGGTACCGTTTTTTCCTGTTTTGGTTTTGTTTTCTTTTTATAAAAAAAGATAAAATACAGCACAACAAGCAGAACAATCAGCCCACCCATGATGTATTTCCAATAATCCAACAGGTTAAAAGGAACGGCCCTGATTTCTTTAATGGGCTTGAAGGGCTTAGTGGTATCCACGGCAACGGTATGAACAAACAACGCCAGGGAATCTGTCCTGAGATTTTCCTTACCCAGGCTGTCTTTTTGTGTAACGGTATGAAACTGAAAAGAAGGAATATACCATTCTCCTGAATCGAAACCGGTGAGCGTATAACTTTTCTGATAAAGGATACGACTCTTTTGCGCCAAGGTATCCAGCGGAGATTGTGCTACAACTATAAGATGGTTGAAAGAGTCCGGCACAGCCGGCCAGACTACATCGGGAGCGCCGGAATCTTTAATGGCCTGAAGTACCAAATGAAGTTGCTCTCCAATCTTTATCTGCTGAGTGTCCAGCGCAGCGTGAACGTGAATATGTTCTGTTTCCTGTGCCACAGCCCGCCTTGCTCCTGCTGTTGCGAACAGCAGGGACGCAACTATAAAGGCGCATAATAACGTGTGCGTGTAAAAATATTTTAGAGAAACGTGTTTCATGTTTTTGAAAAAGCTGTTCATATTCTTTTCTTAAAGAATCCCTTCAACACTTTCACATAATCCTCGCCGGTTTTTACGCTTAACAATTCTGCCCCGCTTTTTAAGAAAGCCGCCCTGCAATACTTTCTATGGTCAACGAATTTTTTAGTATAAAATTCCCGGATGGTCCGGTTGGAAGTATCAACCCATTGCTCAAGACCTGTTTCAGAATCCTGCATTTTGATCATTCCCACTTTTGGCAATTCCTTATCCCGTTGGTCATATACATGCAATCCGATCATGTCATGCTTTCGGGAAGCTATAGTCAGCGCATCTTCATAACCGGTGGTTAAGAAATCAGAAGCCAGTAACACAATAGACCGCTTTTTATTGGCATTGTTAAAAAAACGCAAAGCCATACCCACATCCGTTCCCGTTCCTACCGGTTCCAGAGAAAGCAATTCTCTTATAATTAAAAGAATATGTGATTTCCCTTTCTTCGGCGGGATATATTTTTCTATTTTGTTGCTAAAAAAGATGACCCCTACTTTATCATTGTTATTAATAGCAGAAAAAGCCATTACAGCGCATATCTCAGTGATCAGGTCTTTTTTTCGTTGCTCATGAGTACCGAATAGCGCGCTTTTACTTACATCCACCAACAGCATTACGGTAAGCTCCCGTTCTTCCTCAAATACCTTGATGTAGGGATGAGAAAAGCGGGCGGTAACATTCCAGTCGATGGCCCTGATATCATCCCCATACTGGTACTCCCGAACCTCACTAAAATTCATCCCCCGGCCTTTAAAGGCAGTATGATAATCGCCGGAAAACACGTGATTACTTAATCCTTTAGTCTTAATTTCGATCCGGCGAACTTTTTTAAGCAGTTCTGTCGTATCCATAGCTTAAGGAACCTCCACCATGTTTAAAACTTCGCTGATAATATTTTCAGAAGTAATATTTTCAGCTTCTGCCTCGTAGGTTAAGCCCACTCGATGTCGCATTACATCATAGCAAATGCTGCGAATATCTTCGGGGATCACATACCCACGCCTTTTGGTAAAGGCATACGCTTTAGCCGCCAATGCCAGGTTTATACTTGCACGCGGAGATCCACCATAAGCAATTAACGGGCTAAGTTTGGGCAACTTATAGGATTCAGGATCACGGGTGGCAAACACAATATCTATGATATAACGTTCTACCTTTTCATCCATATATACCGCTCTTACCAGGTTTCGCGCTTTTAATATATCCTCAGGATGAACCACTTGTTGGATGGTTTTAAACCCCTGGGGATCCAGATTTTCTCTGATAATTTGTTTTTCTTCCTCCTTATTGGGATAACCGATATTCACTTTTAGCATGAAACGATCTACTTGCGCTTCCGGTAGCTGATAGGTTCCTTCCTGCTCAATGGGATTCTGGGTAGCCAATACCAGAAAGGGTTCCTCTAACTTAAAAGTCTCTTCGCCAATGGTTACCTGCCTTTCCTGCATGGCTTCCAGCAGGGCGCTCTGTACTTTTGCCGGAGCCCTGTTAATCTCGTCAGCCAGGATAAAATTGGCAAATATCGGACCTTTTCGTACGTCAAATTCGTTCTTCCGCTGGTTATAAATCATTGTGCCAATGACATCCGCCGGCAGCAGATCCGGGGTAAACTGAATCCGGCTGAAGCGTCCGTTAATTGCAGAAGAAAGTGATTTAATAGCCAGAGTTTTGGCCAGGCCCGGAACCCCTTCCAGCAGAACATGTCCCTGAGACAAAAGACCAATCACCAGCCTTTCCGTCATGTGTTTTTGGCCAATAATAACTTTCCCCAGTTCCAAATTCAGGAGATCGACAAAAGAGCTGGCTTCGTGGATTTTTTCATTAAGCGCTTTAATGTCGGACGCGATTGTTTCCATTGTTTCTTTGATTAATTTGGTCGCTAAAGTATAAAATATTGCCCGTATGGGGTATTGAAGAAGTGCTAAGGCCCTGTTAAATGGGTGTTAAAAACAAATAACAGCCAAAATACCCTATAAAATATTTTTATATCCCTACCTTTGTCCACACCCTATGAATGATTTATCAGAACAGAAATGGGAAGCAGTCCAGAAACTGTTGGAAAAACAGTTTGGCAGATCGCCCAATATGGAAGCTATTTTGTTTCTGATAGGGATTGAGGAATTACACAACCTGCAAAATTCATTTACCAAGGAACAAAAAGAAGACCTGATGCATGTGGCTACTTGCACCCTTCTGAGTTTTGATGGTTATTATGAATTGGAGGCGTATGACAAGGAGGGCTGGCCACATTTTAAGAAGTTAAAAGAGACGCCACAGATGAATGTAAAAGATCAGGAAGAATTTCTTAAGAAGTATATTATTCAGTATTTTGAAAGCAAAGAACTATTAAATCTTGATTCACCTTCTTCAGATCTCTAATGGAGCCTATTCAGACTTTCGCCATATCGTCATCTTTCTTCTTATTGGTATTGTTATAGGATTCCTATCGGGTTTGTTGGGTAAAGGAGGCAGCGCTATTGCCACTCCTGCCTTGCAGGTATTTGGCGGGGTAGCTCCTTTTTTTGCATTGGCTTCTCCCCTGCCGGCCAGCCTGACAAATGCCTTATCTGGCACTATGGTCTATAAAAAGGAGAAAATGGTCAACAGCAGGGTGGTGCTTATTTCTCTCATTTTAGGAATACCGGCCACCATCGGCGGTTCCTTCATCAGTCCTTACTTTAGTGGCACCTCCCTCATGGTACTTACAGCCATTTTTGTCCTCGGGCTGGGCATATCTTTTGTCATTCCCTTTTTTAAACACCATGATTTCATAACGAGTGAATCTCTGACAGATGAACCAGTACAACTCCATCCGGCCACCTGGAAGATCGCCACTATTGCGATCGGGGTAGGTGGATTGTCGGGTTTACTGGCCAATAGTGGGGGCGTATTATTTGCGCCTTTGTTTATCCGGTGGCTGAAACTTCCTGTTAAAATAAGCATGGCTTGTTCTTTGCTTGTTGCGGGAGGACTGGCCATCCCGGGAACTATCGCACATTGGTACCTGGGGCATATCGACTGGTGGGTGGTGCTGTGCCTGGCAGTTAGTTCTACACCCAGCGCCTATCTCGGAGCAAAAGTAGCCGTCAGGCTGAAAAGTTCTACACTCGAACTGATCTTCGGTATCATGCTTTGCGTATTTGGCCTCTACGATATCATTTATACTTTATACTAATCATCCGCGAAAAAGAGTACAGCTCTTCAACACTATATTTTAGGCCTGTCGGGCTCATTCCTGAAATGATCGTTAAATATTTTGAGATAGCGGAAAGTCATGACTACGTGAACAATAAAAAGTGCCATACAAAGTGCCAGAAAGCCCAACACCATCTTCAATGAGGGGATCAGTTGCTTCATCATCTCATCTGTCATGCCTTCCATCCCGGAGTACATCTCCACAAGTTTATCAAAAAACTGTTCATTAGGCAACACATAGAGAAGCGCCACAATCATAATACCCGAGAACAGCAGGGTAACAATTGCATTCACCTTGATCCAGTCTTTCAGGCGTACCCGTAAAAAATTACCCCGCGCCATCACATGCCGGGCAAATACCGAGGTAAGATTGGTATAGATCAGGACAGCAAGAAAAACAAATAAATACAACAGCAAAGCGGGCTGCAGCCCCGAAGCCAGGAAAGACATCAATACCACAAACAAAAAGAAAATGGCCAAAAAGTTATCAACAAAGCCCAGCACCCTGTAAAAAATATACTTCTTTCCGGGTTTTTCCTGCAGGGGACTGTTTGGAATATCATTCATAAGATTTCAACATTAGTCGTTTTCAGACAAAGTTCCTTTAGCTGTTCTTTATCCAGCGCTGAAGGGGCATCCAGCATCACATCTCGGCCCATGTTGTTTTTAGGGAAAGCAATAAAATCGCGAATACTTTCACTACCTTCCAGCAGGGCGCACAAGCGATCAAAACCGAAAGCAATCCCTCCATGCGGAGGCGTGCCATATTCAAAAGCTTCCATCAGAAAACCAAATTTTGTATTGGCTTCCTTCTCACTCATGCCCAACGCTTCAAACATTTTCAACTGTAAATCTCTTTGAAAGATACGGATGGAACCGCCTCCGATCTCACTGCCATTTAAAACCATATCATAGGCATTGGCCCTGATTTCGCCAAATCTTTCGGGGGTATCCATGAGCGCAACATGCTCCGGCTTGGGCGCGGTAAACGGATGATGCAAAGCCACCCAGCGTTCCTCCTCTTCATTGTATTCAAATAGCGGAAAATCCACAATCCAAAGTGCTGCAAAATCTTCTTTTTTTCTCAATCCCAGGCGACTCCCCATCTCCAGACGGAGTTCACTCATGGCTTTTTGCGTCTTCCCCGAAGGACCGGTCAGCAATAGGATCAAATCTCCCTCGTCAGCATGGCAAAAGGAAGCCACATCCGCCAAAGCCTCCTGGTTAAAAAATTTGTCAAAACTGCTCTTATAGGTATGGTTCTCCAGACATTTGACATAGGCCAATCCCCCCATCCCTATTTGTGGACGTTTTACCCAACTGGTCAGTTTATCCAATTGCTTCCGACTATAATCCGCACCATCAGGAACTACGATAGCTACATGCTGCTCCGCCTCATCAAACACCTTAAAACCTTTCCCCTTTAACAGCCGTTCCGGATATTGTAATTTCATTTCAAACCGGATATCGGGTTTGTCATTACCATAGTCACGCATAGCCTCTTCCCAACTCATCCGAGGAAAAGCCTGCTTCATTTCGATCCCCCTGGTTTCCTTCATTACCTGCTTTACCATGCCTTCAAACAACTGCAGCACGTCCTCCTGCTCTACAAAACTCATTTCACAATCTACCTGCGTAAATTCGGGCTGACGGTCTGCCCGCAAATCTTCATCACGGAAGCATTTAACAATCTGGTAGTATTTATCGAATCCACTTACCATCAATAGCTGCTTAAGGGTTTGCGGAGACTGAGGAAGGGCATAAAAAGTTCCGGGATTCATACGGGAAGGAACCACAAAATCGCGAGCCCCTTCCGGCGTGGATTTAATTAAAAATGGAGTTTCAATATCCAAAAAATCCTGCTCATCCAGATACTTACGAACTGACCGGTTTACCTTTGAGCGAAACTCAATATGTTTCTTCATCACCTCCCGGCGCAAGTCCAGATAACGGTATTGCATTCGCAACTCCTCTCCTCCATCCGTATCATCCTGAATCGTAAAAGGAGGCGTTTTTGCCTTATTCAGTATGGTATAGTCTTTTACCTCTATTTCTATACTACCAGTAGGCAGATAAGGGTTTTTATTACTTCTTTCAATGACTTTTCCTTTCACGCGAATGACATACTCACGCCCGAGAGGCAGGTCGCTCAGCCGGTTATTCCAACTTTCGCCAAAGACCAATTGCGTAATACCATAGCGATCCCGTAAATCCACGAAGGTAATACCTCCAAATTCCCTGATTTTTCGTACCCAACCGGAAAGCGTCACGGATTCTCCAATATTTTTCACCCTCAAAGCTCCGCAGTTATGCGTTCTATACATATTCAAATGTAATTATATGCTAAATTTCCCCTGAATCTCAGGGAAGTAAAATATGCCACAAAGATAGCAAAGCCCTCTTGAAATAGCAGAAATGACAAAAATAAACCCCTTAAAATTTTTTATTTCAATTCCAAAAGAGGAAGAGGCTAAGGCTAATCTAAATTTTGTACGTATATTTGTACAACAAAAAATTTCACTCTAATGATAGTAACCAACATATCAGGATTTAGAAAAGAACTCAAATTCTATCTGGATAAGGTCATTAAAGATTTTGAAACGCTTATTATCAATAAAGGAAAAGATTCAGGAGTGGTCGTTATGTCATTAGAAGAGTACAATTCCCTGATAGCGACCAATCACGAATTATCTTCACGAACTAACGAAAAGAGGATAGATTCAGCCATCCGGAAATTAAAGCAAGGGGATTCCTTCGAAAAAAAATTAATTGAATAAAGACATGAAATATGTTTTTGTAGATGAATCCTGGGAAGATTACTTGTATTGGCAAAAAACAGATAAGAAAAAGGTGAAACGGATTAATGAACTTTTAAAAGACATTTCAAGAAATCCTTTTAGCGGAATTGGGAAACCAGAACCATTAAAAAATAAATATTCAGGATTTTGGTCTCGTAGGATAGATAATGAACATAGATTAATATGTAAGTATAAAGAAGGTGAAATCCAAATTGCAAAATGCAGGTTCCACTACGACTAACTTTTCAAAGAGATTCAAACAATATTCGCTATTGAACAACTTTTTTTGAATTTATGTGTTGTTAAAATAGTTTGACAATTATTATAATTTACTCATTAAAAAAAATTCAAAATTATGGCATTCAAACTTCCCGATCTTCCTTATGCTTATGATGCGTTGGAACCTCATATAGACAAGACGACAATGGAAATCCACCACGATAAGCACCATGGTGGCTATGTAAATAAGCTTAATGCAGCTATAGAAGGCACCGATTTAGAGAATAAATCAATCGAAGACCTCTTGAAAAATGTTTCAAAACATCCTACGGCTGTTCGTAACAATGGCGGCGGCCACTACAATCACTCGCTCTTCTGGACACAGTTTGGAACCGATGGCGGAGGAGAACCAACCGGCAAACTGGCAGAAGCCATTAACAAGAAATGGGGAAGTTTTGACAAATTCAAGGAAGAATTTGAAACCGCGGCTAAAACACGCTTCGGTAGTGGATGGGCTTGGCTGGGCGTTAATTCTGACGGCCTGTGCGTTTGTTCCTCTCCTAATCAGGACAACCCCCTGATGGATGTAGCAGAATGCCCATGCACGCCCATTCTGGGAATTGACGTATGGGAACATGCCTACTACCTGAAATACCAGAACCGCCGTCCCGATTATGTGAAAGCATTCTGGAACATCATACGCTGGGATGTGATCAACGATCGGTATGAAAAAGCTACCAGCTAAAAAAAGAAAATTAAAAAAATGAGCCGGTTGTCGATATTGACAATCGGCTTTTTTATTTTTGGGGTCAGATATTTTGATACTTTTGCACTTTAGTAATAACTACCAGAACGCTTCCATTTATGATGACTGCCGGAGAAATCAGACAGACCTTTCTTGATTTTTTTCAACAAAAAGAACATAAGATCATTCCTTCCGCCCCCATTGTGGTAAAGAATGATCCCACGCTCTTGTTCACCAATGCGGGCATGAACCAGTTTAAAGACCTGTTTTTGGGAAACAAGAAGACA
>CAYRBD010000105.1:8541-10272 GCA_964422465.1 uncultured Chitinophagaceae bacterium | reverse complement strand
ACACTAGTTTCCCTCCATATAAAGAGCAAACTCCCAATAACTGCCGTTACAGCCAGGATAATAATGTATGTGGAGCTGAACCAGTCTTCTCGCTGCCCATTTTCTAAAACTACTTGTAACGAACCTATACCAATCACCAATAACGCAAATGCCAACCAATCCATCCGTCCGGTACGAATACTTTCTTCCGGTTCTTTTATAAAAATAATTGCCAGGATAGCTGCAAGAATACCTATGGGAATATTGATGTAAAAAATCCAATGCCAGGAGAGGTTGTCAGTGATATATCCTCCTAAAGTGGGACCAAAAGCAGGGCCTAAGACTACACTCATCCCGAAGATAGCATTGGCCATACCCATTTCTTCATGAGGGAAAGATTCTACCAGGATGGTTTGCGAGGTTGAAAGAAGTCCTCCACCTCCCAAGCCCTGTATGATTCGGAAAATCACCAATTCTCCTACTGAATGCGCATTACCGCATAGAAAGGAGGCAAGGGTGAACAGCATAATGGAGGCGGTAAAATAATTTTTACGCCCCAGTTTGAACCCCAGCCACCCGGACAAAATTATCATAATAACATTGGCTGCGGCATAACCCGTTACGACCCAGCCAATTTGTGAAAAAGTAGCGCCCAGGTTGCCCATCATATCGCTCAGAGTTACATTCACGATGGAGGTGTCTATCAACTGTAGCATAGAGGCCAGTACCACAGTAAAAACGATGATCCATCTTTTGAATGATGTTTCAGCCATAATCCGGGCTTATAGCTCTATTCTGCCGGCGGAGGCGGAATGGTTAAAATAGGGATGTTGCTTTTAAAGAGCATGGCTTTGGTATGCGAAGTTTTTAGCAAACCTTCCAGAAAATCCTGCTTTTGCGGAATGATGGCAATAAGGTCTGCCTCTTGACGCTTTGCAAAGTCTTTAATACCTGAAACGATATTTTTAGTAGAAGCAGCGTGAAAGGTATAATCTACACCTGTAAGCATTCCTTTAAGGGTATTCTTTTCTTGTTCTATTTCGGATCCCGATCGGCCCTTTGGTTGTTCTATATATAATACAAGGAGTTGGGCCTCCAGGATATTGAGTATCCTTTTTATGTGTTGAATAGGAACAGTATGGGCTACATCAAGCATATCACAGGCAAACAAGACTTTACGTATGGGGCGAAAAGAGGCAAAAGGAGGGACTGTTAACACTACCTTTTGGAGGTTATTGACAATATTCAAAGTATTGCTCCCCAAGAAAAAATTGGCCATTCCGGCGCCGGTTAATCCAATAATAACGAGCCTTGCCTCTGTATCTTCAACCAATTCTCTGATGTTGCTAATCAATTCATGATTATAAATACGACAGGTTATTGGTGTCTTATCTCCAAATTCCTTTATCAGTTCCTGTTTGCGTTCCTCTAATTCATTTTCAATACGTTCTTTCATAGAATGATAACGCATTGCAGTCAGTTCAAATTCTGATACTGCTATAGGGGGTTCAAATACATGCATCAGAATAATCCGGGCGTTTAACTGAGCAGCAAGCTGAACAGCATACGCTGATGCATGATGTGCATTTTTAGAGAAATCAGTAGGTACGATAAATGTTTTCATACTCATCTTAGTTTCATTGCATAGCCGAGGGCGATCGTAGCTGCCCCAATGTGGTTTTTCCCATGTTCATCCCCTTTTTGAATATCCAGGAAGCCATAATTCCCACCGCCTTCAATAAACAGTTTTCC
>CAYRBD010000105.1:0-8441 GCA_964422465.1 uncultured Chitinophagaceae bacterium | reverse complement strand
AAGGTTGGGAATGCTGATCCCCCCTTTAACTCCTAAATAAATGGGGGATTGGGAGTGTGCCGATTGGAATGAAAATAAAATCAGCGAAATAAATAAAATGAAAATTCCCTTTTTCATAACAGTTGATTTAGAATAAAACAATATAACTTCAAAACAGTTTTATCAATGTGCCATTGCACCGGCAGCCTGCTGTGGTCTGAATTTTTGGAATAACAGCAGCGGAATCAGTACGATGAAAAAGATACCTACAATCCAAAACACATCCGTGTAAGACATTAATAAACTCTGCCTCATAACGGAGCCCTTTACGGCAGTAAGCGCCATCTGGTAAGCTTCGTGGTGGCCAAAACCCTGGCTCATGAATTGAGCAACCATTCCCTGTATTCTATGGAGAAAGGACGGGTCATAATTATTAACATTGTCCGCCAGAATGTTCCGGTGATGGGCCGACCTGTGATCTACAAAAGTAGTGATCAGTGCAATCCCAAAAGACCCCCCAAGCTGCCGCATCATCGTATTTAACCCTGTCCCCTGGCCGATTTCTTCTCCCCTTAGGTCCTGTACTGCGAGGGTGGTAATGGGTACAAACAGCATGCTCATCCCCAGGCCTCTGACCATTAGGGGCCACAGGAAGTTTCCCATGCCATAAGCTAAGGTCGTTTTGTTCATCATCATGCAGAAGATAATAAAGATGATGATCCCTGTACATCCCAGAAGTTGGGCCGGCACCTTTTTTTTCATCAGGGTACCTATTACCGGCATCATGGCAATGGTTACGAAAGCGCTGGGAATTGTGACAATACCGGTCTGCTCAGCAGTAAAACCTAACAAATTCTGGAACATTAGCGGATAGACGAATACAGAACCGAACATCCCTAACCCGAAAAGTAAGGTGGTCAGCATTCCAAGGGTAAAACTCCTGTGTTTAAATATCTTGAGATTGACCACCGGATGTGTGGTGCTTAATTCCCGCCAGATAAATAGAACCAGACCGATTAAGGCCGTGAAAGTTAAAACAATGATGTAGATGGTGTCAAACCAGTCTTCGGTTTCGCCGCGCTCCAAAACCACCTGCATGCTGATGACCGTGACAGCCAGCAGGCCCAACCCAAGCCAGTCCACCGGTTTTCGTTTTTCTCTTGGCGTAGGTTTGATGAAGGTGCTTATCAGAAATAAGGCAATCATGGCCATCGGAATGTTAATATAAAAACACCAGCGCCAGGAAAAACGATCGGTAATGTATCCTCCGAGTACCGGACCGATTAACGGGCCCAATACGGCTCCCATTCCGAACATGGCCATAGCCATTCCCAGCTCTTCCGAAGGCCAGGTTTCTATTAAAATAGCCTGTGCTGTAGGAGACATTCCTCCTCCGGCCAGCCCCTGAATAAAACGAAACAAGATCAGTTCTTCTATACTGTGTGCGTGTCCACAGAAAAAGGAAGCCACTGTAAACATCGCAACTGAAGCCAGGTAGTAGTTTTTTCTTCCGAATTTTTTCCCCAGCCATCCCGAGATAGGCAGGATCATAATGATGGCTACCGAATAGGCCGTTACCACCCATCCGATATTATCAAAATTAACCCCGAGGTTACCCATCATATGCGGCATGGCAACGTTCACTACCGTCACATCAATCAATTCCATCAGGGTGGAAAAGACGAGCGTAAACGTGATAATCCATTTTTTTATTCCTACTTCAGGCATGGGGAATTACTGATTATTGTTATATATTTAAATAGTTGTATGGTTTCAATGTTCTAACGTTTTAGTAGCCAACTGCCAACTGCCAATTGTCAACTGCCAACTGCCCCCTTTCCCCGGTTGCCAAGCGGAGTCGAGGCAATGCTGCTACTCCTTTATCCTCACCTTTACCTCTACGCTCATCCCCGGCTTTAATTTCCGCAACCACTCATGAGATAAGGAATCAAACCTGATTCGTACGGGTACACGTTGTACAACTTTTACGTAGTTTCCGGTTGCATTGTCCGGCGGAAGGAGAGAAAACCTGGCTCCTGTAGCGCCCGAAAAGGATTCTACATGACCATGAAAGGGATGTTTTTTATAAGTATCTACATCTATTTCGGCCGGTTGTCCGTCCTGCATCCTGGTGAGCTGCGTTTCCTTGAAATTTGCAGTTACATAAATGTGGTTGTCTTGTACGATGGCAAACAGGCTCTGCCCGGTTTGCACCAGCTGTCCGATCTGTATATTCCTTTTAGAGACGACTCCCGATACGGGTGCAGTAATCACAGTATAGGAGAGTTGCAGTCTGGCAAAGTCAACAGCTGCCTTTCGGATGGCAATCTGTGAAGAAGAGGCGGTCACCTGCTCTTTGCTGGAGGCTACCTGCTCATGGAGAGCAGCTACTTGTTTTTTTGCAGCGGCCAGTTGGGCCTCAGCTGCTTCTTTTTCGGCTTTTATGGCATCAAATTGTGCCTGCGTTATTGCCTGCCCTGCCAGGAGGTTTTTATACCTGGAAAAGTCCTGCTGTACTTTCCATAATTTGGCTTCAGCAGCTTCCACGTTGGCCTGAGCCGGGGGAACGTGCGCTTTCGTAGCGTTGACATTAGAAGAGCTTACACCCACGCCTGATTTGGCTGCTTCCAGCGCTGCCATAGCCTGCTCCAGCTTGATGCGGTAATCTTTGTCATCTAAAATCACCAGCGTATCTCCTTTGTTTACGTACTGGTTGTCTTGAAAAAGTATCTCTTTAACATAACCGCTTGCCCGTGTGACTACCGGACTTATGTCGCCGTCTATCTGTGCATCGTCAGTTGTTTCATAGTGGGTGTAAAAGATGATCTCTTTGATACCAAATATTATACCGCCTGTAATGATGATGATCAATAAAATGGGCAGTATCCTTTTGGAAGCAGATTTTTTCTTTTTTTCGCGTTTTGCCATGATTGGGATTTTAAAGAGATATGTTAATAAGTTGTATTTAATTTTCCGGTGGATGAAAGCAATTGATACCATGATACAGCGGCATCTGCCCTGGCCAGCCCCAGGTCAATGAGTGATTTATAAAGCATGGTTTGTGCATCTATGCGGTCGGTGGTGGTGGCAAGTTGATTCCGGTATTTCAATTCCATGATCCTGTCATTTTCTTTGGCCTGTTCTACCGCTGTTTGCAATACTTTAATGTGTTGCAGAGATTGCAAATAAGCATGATAATTCTTATTTACGGCTATCTTTACCTGATCGGTAGCGGCTTCCTTTGCCACTTTAAGTTTTTGACGCTGGATGCGGGCTTCCGATACCTTATTTTTGGTGGTGTACAGGCTTGATATATTCCAACTCAGATTAAGTCCGATAGTAACCGGAAAAAGATAACTGCGGGCAGGCGGGATAAACGTTCCGGAAGGATTAACATAGTATGAATTAACACCCGCCCCGAGAACCGGGAGCTTATCTGCCTTAATATTTTTAATTTGTGTTTGATTGAGTTTCTTCTGGGTATCATAAACCTGAAGGTCTTCTCGCTGCTGGAGGGCCTGTTGAATGAAATTTTCTACCGGAGGAATGTTTGATTGGTTTTGCCCGATGCTATCCACTTTTAAAATGGTCTGATCCGGCAGACGCAACAAGGTAATTAGTGCAAAATTGGCTATTTGGCGGTTGTTTTGAAGATCAATCCGGCTGAGCATGGCCTGAGATTTTTGCAACTCAAAACGCAGCACATCATTTCTTGTAGCCAATCCCTGATCTTTGAACTTTATCGTTTCCTCCAGCCGTCCCTGGATGTCTTGAATATTTTTTTCTATTACCTTCAGGTTTTGATCTATTTTATATAAATTGATGTAGGAACGAATGATATCAATGATGACACCTTCCCGATCGTGGGCCTTCTCTTTTTTTGCAACTTCCTGTAAGAGTTGGGCGGATTCTTTGGCATAGCGCATTTTATTACCGGCAAAAATGGCTTCAGTCACGCCAAAGGTTCCTATATACATGGTAGAGTGCGAAGGCAGGGTGAATGGTTTCTCCATCATTCCCTTTATTTGAATCTTGTTGGTAGGAATAAAAGCTTCGCTCCCCATCAGGCTTGCTTTTATTTCGGGCAGTTGACGATCCTTAGCCTGTGCATATTGATTGATGGTTTCCCTGACCTTTGTTTCAGACAATTGCAACTTTTTGCTGCTGTCAATACCCATACGGATGGCCTGCTGCATGCTGAGATGCAGGCTGTCCTGCGCGAACGCATGATAGCCGGAAAAGAGGGAAATAGCAGCCACAAACAGGGTTTTCATTGTTGACATATCAAGCCGATTTAATCTTTTAATTCTAAATAGCTGCGCATAAGGGATTTTAAATGGGTTTTTAACCGGGGGCGCAACTTATTGAAATACTGTTCTTCGTTTTTGCTGTTTAATTTTAGCAGAACTTCATAAAAGGGTTTGGACATACTCACCTGAGAGATGGTTCCCAGTACAGAACTAATGGTGAGCGGGATATCAACCTTGCGGAAAACTTTTTGACGTTGCCCTTCGCGGATGATCTCCTGGATGAGTACGATGTTGGTTTTCTTAATGTCTATGAGCAATTTTTCTATTTCTTTATCTTGTACGAGAGATATTTGCCGGGTCATAATGGTATGAAACCTCCTGTTTTTCAGGATATGATCTACGTAGAAATCAATGATGCGATCAATTTTCCCCCAGGGATCAATATGTACGTCTTTTTTCAGTTTATTTAAGAGTTCCCTGGATTGCTCTGTGCGATTGATTAGCAGGCTTTGTAATAATTTTTCTTTTGAACCAAAATAGTAGGATATCATGGCCACGTTTACATCTGCCATAGCAGCAATGTCTCTAACGGTTGTTCCAACAAAGCCTTTCCTTGAAATAAGTTCTTCTGCAGCTTCCAAAATCCGCATCTGCTTTTCATTTAACTCCATGCCACTCAATGGTTTATTGAAGAAAATGCAAAGTTAAACAAATGCTTAATTTAAACAAGCGTTTGATTAATGCGTTAACATGTATTTTACAAAAAAGTAAAAAATGCTTTACAGAGAAGGAGATAAAATTGAGCCACGAAGGCATAGAACCCCCCAAGCTATAAAGAGATAAATTTTAGATTCTATTGAATCGTCCAGGTTTGATTCCCTGCTAAAAGCTCATCCAGGTTTGCTTCTTTTGCTTCCATCGCAGCTTCAACCTGTTGATTGAGTTGATCTTCGTAGGTAGGTCGGTCAATGTCATAGAACACGCCAAATGGTCGGGGCAGGTGGTGGGGCTGTATCGGATCATCAAAGAAATGTACCAGCAGTTGTGCTTTAAAGAAATCCTTCTCATCATGTACCCAGAGATCATCTTTGCTGTACTGATTACCTATTTCCACCACTTCTGGCTTCAGCCCGTCTAAATGAATTCCCTTATTGTTTTCAGCTCCAAAAAGAAGGGGCTGTCCGTCTTCTAGAAAGAGTGTTTCTTCCTTCTTGGAATCTTTATTGGTATATACCTCAAAAGCACCATCATTAAAGATGTTGCAATTCTGATAAATTTCCAGAAAGGAAGTTCCCTTATGGGCATAAGAGCGTTTCAGCATTTCCTGCAGGTGCTTTGGATCGCGGTCCATGCTCCGGGCAATAAAACTACCCCCGGCGCCCATGGCCAGTCCGGCGGGGTTAAAGGGTTGATCAATGCTTCCAAAAGGCGTGGATTTAGTTACTTTATGTACTTCCGAAGTTGGAGAGTATTGTCCCTTGGTCAGGCCGTAAATCTGATTGTTGAACAACATAATGTTTACGTCGAAATTCCGGCGCAGGGTATGTATCAGGTGATTTCCTCCGATGGAGAGCGCATCTCCATCTCCGGTAACTATCCAGATGCTCAACTCCGGCCGCGCGGCCTTTAGCCCGGATGCGATGGCAGGGGCCCGGCCATGAATGGAGTGAATACCAAAAGTATTCATGTAATACGGAAAGCGGCCAGAGCATCCAATTCCTGAAATAAAGACAAAATTTTCTCTTGGAATTCCCAGCGTTGGCATTACTTTCTGCACCTGCTTCAGAATGGAGTAGTCTCCGCATCCCGGGCACCAGCGTACTTCCTGATCAGACGCAAAGTCCTTAGAAGTGAGTGTCCTGGGTGCCTCTATTGTTGCTTCCATTGCAATTAATCTTGTGCTTATTTTAGCAAAGGTAAGTCGTACTTTAGGAACTGCCTTTATTTTTCCCCATAAGAATATAAAATTTCCATTTTCCGATAATTACTTTATTGCCTTTTCAATCCTTTTATCTGGAATAAACCAGATTATCGCAACGATGGCAAAGAGTGCGATGCCCATCCAGGGATAGATGAAACTCAACGCGATTCCTACTATATATAGAAGTCCGGACATTTTACCCTTGATGTCTTTACCATAAGCCTTCGCAAGGGCTGAATCCTTCCCATGAACGGCGATGATAATATGAGCCAGAATATACCAGGCAAAGGCACATAGAAAAGCTACACAACCGTAAAGAGCTACCGGCCACTGGCTGATGTGGTTTTCGCCCATCCATCCCGTGGCAAAGGGGAAGAGCGACAAACAAAATAGCAAAAACAGGTTAGCCCACAGGATCCTACCGTTTACTTTTTCTACTAATTGAAATAGATGATGGTGGTTGTTCCAATAGATACCAACGTAAATAAAGCTGAGGATATAACTCAGAAGGACTGGTAATACCGGCTTTAATGCAGCGAGGCTGGCACCATTGGGAATTTTTATTCCCAAAACCATGATGGTGATAATAATAGCGATAACCCCATCGCTGAAGGCTTCAAGACGATTTTTCTTCATGGGAGCTGATTGTATATTATTCTCCTGACATATAGGTAGCCAGTTCTTTCCTGAGCCGGGTTAAGGCCCTGGAAATCTGTGTTTCCACTGTTTTTATGGAAATGTCAAGTTGAGAGGCTATTTCCGTATATTTTAGCCCCTCAATGCGGCTCATTTTGAAAATATTTTTACAAGCCCTGGGCAGCCGGTCAATAGCTTCATTAATTTTTTCATCCAGTTCCTTATAGGTAAGTTTGGTAAGGATGGGATTCTGGAACCAGTCCTCATAGGAATCGGATTCTTTGGCAAATAGCAAATATTTGTTTTTTATTTTTTGGCGTGTCAGGTGATTGTTACAACTATTGTAAACCGCACGAAAGAGATAAGATTTTAAAGATACGTTGATTTTAAGTAGTTTTCTTTTTTCCCAAAGCTTCAAAAACACGTCCTGAACTATTTCTTCGGCTGTTTCCGGTTGCTTAACAAATCGCGTAGCAAAACCACACAAACTGACGTAATATCTGCGAAAAACCAGCTCATAAGCATACTCATTGCCTTCCTGAAGCAGGGAAAGGATTTCTTCCTCTGTATTTGTATCAAATGGGACCATAGAAATAGAATAAGTCTGTTCCGATAGATGCTATTTCAGGCACAAGGTAATAAGTTTTGTGTGATATTATAAAAATAAATTTTTTATTTTTTTGTCAGGGTATTCTCTTCCTTGATTGTCTTATTTATAAATACCCTATTCTTTTTATGCCGCTCTCAGATGGAACCAAAAGCCTTTTGTTGAAATATATAGCCGGAGAGGCCAGTGAAGAAGAAATTGATTTAGCGGAAGAGTTGCTTAAGAATGATCCCTCCGTATTTAAGGAATTCGAACAACTCTGGGATCTCTGGTATGCAGTAGGTAGCGCTACCAATGCGTTTGAATTTAATGTGGATGACGGCTGGAACAGCCTGATACAGAGAGTTGGAGGCAATGTGGTACGTAAAAAGAAACGACCTTTCCATAAGAAAAAATTAATAATTTGGGGGGGAAGTATAGTGGTAGCGGGGATTGTTCTGCTTGGGTTATTATGGTACAGGAGCGGTAGTTTAGTGCCGGCAAAGGTGAATCGGAATGAACAACAGTCTTTGTCCTTTAAGGATTCTCGATCTCAGCTTCGTGTAGAGGATTATACTGCCGGCCCCGGTAGCACGGAGGTAAAAACCCTAACGGGAAAGCATAAACAAATTCAGTTGCCGGATGGTTCCAAAGTATGGCTGGATGGGAATACGTCTATTCGGTTTACGGTGAACAAAAAAGAAAGCGTCCGGATGTTGTATTTAAGCGGGCAGGCTTTTTTTGATATTAAGCGCCAAAAAGATATTCCCTTTTTTGTGAAAACAAAAGATGCCCTGATCAGGGTATTGGGTACCCGGTTTAATGTAGAAGCTTATCCGGGAGATTCTACGGTAGAAACTACTTTAACGTCAGGAAGTATAATGCTGACCTCTAAGACCGGGAGCGAGGAGGTGCTCCGGCAAATAAAGCCCGGCGAGAAAGCAACGATCAATTCTTTATCCGGCAGGTTGGAAGTGCAGCAGGTAGATACCACTTTTTATACCTCCTGGAAGGAAGGGAAGATAATTTTTTCCGGCCAGCCGTTTGGTGCAGTAGCAAAGGCCATGGA
>CAYRBD010000104.1:0-10383 GCA_964422465.1 uncultured Chitinophagaceae bacterium | reverse complement strand
TTACGTTTCTTGGTTTGCTATTTGCCCGACGTAATGCAGCAAGTCTTGAAAATTCAGCGTTTGAAAAAAAAGCATTGTCAAGAGCTGTCTTTATTTCAGTTGTCAATTCGCTGAAAGGTCGTTCTTTGAAACGAATTTTATGATTTCCTAATTGGTAAAGGTCTGTTCCCATTTGTCAAAATTATGTCTTGTTGTTTCAGCTTGTAGCAGCGTCTGTAAGTACTACCAATGTCCGGCGTATTTACGCAGTTTATTTGTGTGGTGCTTGCGGCAAACAAATTGCAAAAAACGATTTGCATATTAGCGAGGGAGCAGATTTTTACCACTAAATGTTAATCGAAGATAAAATTTTAAATTTTTCGATTATCGTTCGATCGAAGACGTTATCCCGCTCTCTTGCCAATATGTTTGTTATGGGCAGGTTTTCCTTGTTGTTAAAGTTTAATTGATAAATCCAAATGCCCGCCAAAACCGAGTTCAACTATTTTTTGAAGTGTCGAAATCCGAGCTTCTTTAATGTTGTTTTCAATTTTAGAAATATAGGATTTCGTTGTGCCTACTCTTTTGGCAAGTTCTTCCTGTGTTAATCCTTTTTCAAGCCTTGCTTGTTGAAGCATTACTCCAATTTTAAAATTTTCATACCCTGCTTCTAATTCATCACGTTTTTTGGTGCCACGTTTGCCGTAGTTTTTTTCCTTAAACTCTTCGAGAGTCATCAGGTTTTTATTTTTCGTTTTCATACTCTGCTTTTATTTTTAGTGCTAATTCAATTTCTTTTTTAGGGGTTTTCTGTGTTTTCTTTTGGAAACCATTTGCCAAAACAACCAACCGCCCCTTGTCGAAAAAACAAAAGATGCGAAAAATGTTATTCCCTAATTGAACTCTTATTTCATAAAGCCCATCTGTTTTTTCAATATGTTTGAAATACTTTTCGGGAACTATCTGTAAATCTTCAATCAAATCAAAAGTCCAGACTATTTTTGCTTTTACTTTTTTATTTTGTTTGTCAAAAAATTTTGGAAAATAATCTTTGAAGAAAATAATCCTTCTACATTTCTGTTTTTCTTTCACGGAGCAAAGATACGAAAGTTTTCCTAAAGTGAAACATTTATTTTAATTTTTTAACAGCTTATGTGCTTCAAGTAGAAATGAAAACTTTGCCCTGTGGTTGCGATGGCGGTGTCGTTTCATAAGCTTGTCCATAACGTTTTAGCGGCTTGCCGAAGGCGGCACTTTTACCACCTAATTTTGCTCGAAGCCGAGGTGTTAATATAACAAAAAACTTTCAATTGAAGACGTTTAATGCCGCTTTTGGCAAACAGCGTGTTATCGGTTCGTTTTGGTGGTTTTTACTATTTCAATTTATCTGTAGGGAATTAAATTTGCTTTTATGGCATCGGTATGAATTTGGTAGTTGACCTTAGCTAAAGTCCTCTGTAAGTTCCATTCTAATTTTAATCGTTCGTTTTTTTCTTCTTTTAGTCGCTGGAATTCATTAACCAAATAAATTTGAAATTCGGGACTTAACCACATTGCAAAATGAAAAGCAATATCTTTATGTGCGTAGGTTCCTCCATATCTTCCGGATTTCACAATTAATCCGGTTGAATCTGTTCTTTTAATCCATTGGCCGACAGACATTACGAATCTATTTACGCCTGCTTCAGATTTAATTACCTCGAATTCGGGGTAATTAAAATTAGAATTATGAACCTTTTCCCAAACACCTATATATTCCAATGTATTTTTATTAGTTATCCATTTGCCAATCAGACCACTACCTTCATTAAATCCTTTGGTCATATCCGTCAAACTAATAAGATCGGTTTCTTTTTTATTAATAATCTTTATCGCAACTTCTTTAATTTGTAAAATTCTTCCTTTTGCCATATTTAGACTTTATACAAAAATATGAAAATTTCTAAGTTTCTCCGGGGGATATTTAATTTGTCTTTTTTTCTCTTAATTCAGGATTAGTAAAAGAAACATACCCAAAAGCTATGGCAAAAAGGATGTATAAAATTGTAAGAAGCCAAAAATAAACTATCGATAAATTCCCTGTAAAAACTAATTTTATTAAGGTCAAAGCACCAATCAGGTAATTAACAAGATTTCCTAAACATAATGGTTTTGCATAAATTCCTCCGATTAGGACGTTTTTAGCCATCCAGTTTAAAATTGCAAATCCAAAATATAAGGCTCCCATTAATTGCAAAATTAAAGCAGGAATTTCGGATTGAGGCTGGTTTAAAAATTCAAGCGTTTCATTTGGCATAAATGTCAAAATAAAGCCAATAACCCCCATTGTTATTGCACTTGATATCATTAAAAATCTTCTTGCTTTTCTTTTCATTGGCTTGTTTTATAAAATGACCGATAACGCACACATTTACGCGTATTTTGTCGTACTTTTTACTCCGAACGTAAAGATATGCAAAAGTCTTGTTAAAGCGATAAAAATAGCTAAAGTGCTATTTCACCGGTACGGGCAAAGGCGTCTTCTTTTTGCGAACATAAATAATGAGAATAATTCCTGACAAGACCAATAAGCTGGAAATAATTTCTGCCTGCGTGGGATGGATACCAAAAATTGAGTACCTCGTGTTCACCCGGATCAGCTCTACAAAAAAACGTTCTACCCCATTCATGATCAGATAAATACCAAAGAGGAGGCCGGGGATTTTTATTTTTTTCCGGATGGACCAGAGGATGGCAAAGAGGATCAGGCAGGTAATAATTTCATATAGCGGAGTTGGGAATACCGGCACCGGAAGCATTGCACAATGTTCTCCCACACAACCCGGAATCGGAATACCAAAGCTATTGACATTATGGGGATAGGTAAAGGCAAAAAACCAGTCCGGCAAAAAGCTTAGGAATTTCGGCTTGGGAAAATAGGCATGATGAACCATTGAGAGGTCGCCATAATCCCGCAAGAAAAAATTTTCATGTGTCCGAAGCGCCTGCACAAACTGCCCCCGTGCTGCACGAACCACGCCCCCATGCCCGTCATTGGCATAAGCGCTGTTGTAAATTCCCCAGTCGCCATCTCCTGCCATCTGGCACCCCATCCTGCCTACGCCATACGCCAGCATGAGCGCCGGGGCAAAGCTGTCTATCAATTGCCAGCGGTTGATCCTTTTTCTGCCGGCATACCACAGAATGGCAATAGCAGACACAATCAATCCCCCATAAAAGGTAAGCCCGCTGAAAGAAAAGAAGCTATGGAGGGGATCGGCCATATAGCTCTTCCAGTTTTCTAATCCATCAAATATTTTAGCCCCTACCAGACCGCCTATTGCCGCTAATACCACTATATCCCCTATCCGTTCGTGGGGCCAAACCTGATATTCTTCTATCTTGGGCTTGGGCAGTTGTTTCTTTTTCTTTTCCCGGTACCGCAGGTAGGCCAATATCACCCCCAGGACAAGCCCCCCAAATACACTCCCCTCCGAAGAAAGAATAAGATGTTGCGGGTTAGCGGAAAAGGCATCCCAGTTAGCCAGGGCAAATAATAATTTATAGCCAATCAAAAAACCCAGGGCAAAATTCCAGACCAATTCGGTAGTCGTAGCCGGTTTCCCCACGGTGCGCTTTTCCATCTTGGCAGACAGCCACCCCAGTTCTTCCCTTCTTTTCAACTCCTTGCTCAGGGCATAAGCCGACAGGAAAAAAGCAAGTGCAACAAAAAAACCAAAAGTCTGAACCGGTAAAGCAACGTGAATTCCAAAAAGGTCTCTTAATAAATCGGATATGCTCGGATACATAAATTAAAGTATGGCGTACGGAAATAAAAGGTCAAATTTAAAATATATAAATGGAAATCAAAGATTTGCCGCATTTTTTAGCAATCTGTTGAATAAGATCATTATTCTCCAAATTCATAAAAGAAAGTAAAGCGGTAAACCAAATCGTAATCCTTTTGTGATCCGGCAGGGTTGTTTTTATACTTGTTCAACCAGATATTGGGCATCAAATGTACGTTTTTTACAGGTTCATAATCTATCCCGGCTGTAATAAACCGGCTCCGGGTAGCGGGGTCATTTTTCGGTATCAGTGTAGTCACGGCAGCCGGTAGGTCTTGATTTTCAAGAGAGGGAATCCAATGATCAATACGTGCAAAATAGCCAAGCTTTTCTCCGGGGAGTTTCCCTCTGACAAACAAGGATATTCCGTAATTATCAACATCAACCGTATCCCTGCTATTTCCAAATACCTGCGAAGCCCCATTTTGAAGATGCTGTCTATAAGCTTCTACCCCAAAGGTAAAAACATCAGTCTGATAAGCGGCAAAAGCCTTCAAAATTGCCGAAGACTGGCGGTATCCGGATTGCCAGTGAAGTCTTTCGTAATCCGCGTATGCATCCAGGATTAGTTTTTTATCGGCAAGTTTGGCATATACTTCTCCATAAAATTTTTTGAACCGGTCATCGATCAGACCTGCGCCGCTTCCATTCCCTATCATAGCGGTATAGCCATAACGAGCCTCCCGGTCGAAATGCCCCCATAAGGCGATTCCAAGATCACTCGAAGGATTGTGATGCATATCGGCTATAGACCTTTCTATCGCACGGTATCCCCATACTTTATCGGTAAGGGTGGAGAAAGTAGGCGTCTTCATGCGACCAAATACCAGGTCTGTTCCCGGAAAGATATTTTTCCACTGAAGGTTGGCATATTTAATAAAAACAGTGAGTTTCTCTTCCTCATAGGTGGATTCCAAAAGGAAATCGGCAGAAAATCGCTTGCTGAAGTGGTATTTATACCCCAGGTAAACCCGTCTGATCTGAAAAGAATTACTGCTCTCCGGATAACCGGCATACTGGTTAAATCCCCGTTTTAAAGAATCAGCATGTGCCTTATAGAAGTAATCCGCGAATACTTCTCCATACAAATGACCTTGTTGGGAGGCAGCATGGTTTTTCTCCTGCCCCACAGCAACAAATGGGGATAAGCAGATGAGGATAAAATACCGAATTTTCATACCGCCCAAAAGTATCTGTTTACTATATAAAAAAAGATAATAAATCATCTGTAGAGTGCTTTTAGGTACCCGACATTAACTGCATAGAACTATTAGACACCTATCATAAGGATTATAAGACACACCTAAAGCCAATATTGGAGGCGCTGCTATCGGGGGTATTGGAGGTACGGGCCGCCACCCGGTAACGGTTGCAATAGGAACGATGACACAAGAAGGAACCGCCGCGCATGACCCGTACATTTCCTTCCTGCGGGCCCTGCGGATCCAGCTTTTTGTCTTTTTGATGAAAATCCGGGCTAAACCAATCCTGACACCACTCCCACACATTGCCGGAGGTGTTATATAAGCCAAATCCATTGGGTTTGAAACTTTTTGCAGGAGCGGTACCCAGGTAACCGTCCTCCAGGCTGTTGTATTCCGGAAATTTACCCTGCCAGATGTTACAGCGATGTTCCCCTTTCGGAGTGAGCTCATCTCCCCAGGGGTATTTTTTCTGTACCAACCCACCCCTTGCTGCATACTCCCACTCCGCCTCTGTCGGCAGTCGCGTCCCCGCCCATTGGCAATACGCGCTTGCATCATGCCAAGAGACGTGTACCACCGGATGATCCATCCGATTATGAACATTGGATTCCGGCCCCTCCGGATGATCCCAGGTAGCGCCGGGAATGGCACACCACCAGGGAACCTGCGCCGCTACCTGTGGATGCGCATCCAATTGAGCCTGCGTCAACAACCCATAAAATACAAATGACCATTTATAACGCTCGGCATCCGTCTGATATCCCGTAGCTTTAATAAAAGCTTTAAATTGTCGATTGGTGACCGTAGTTGGCGTAATCTTAAATGGGCTTAGATCCACCTCTTTTATCGGGCCCTCTCCATCTGCAGGAAAGCCTTCTTTATCCTCTGTACCCATTAAGAAGGAACCGCCGGGAAGACTTATTAATTCTCCTGCCAAAGCTTCTCCACCCGTAAAATCAGGTTTTTCCCTTCCGCTATCATGTGAGTTGCGGGAAACGGAACAACAGGAAGGTTTATTATCTGAATTCATAGAACAAAAATAAGACTAATAATGGTCTGTAAAAAAGTTTAAGTCTTAATCGCTGGGATCCACTTGAAATTTGTCAGTTGCTATTATCACCATTAAATCCATCACATTGGTACCTGTTGCGCCGGTAATAATATGTCCTCCTGCTTTTTCAAAAAAATGGAATGAATCAAAATTATCTAAATATTTTTCTGGGACCAGGCCTTGTGCTCTGGCCCGGGGAATGGTTTTTCCATCTACTACCGCCCCCGCCGCCGAAGTAGGGCCATCGCTTCCATCCGTACCGGCAGAAAGGAAGGTTATCCCCGGCTTTCCTTCAATTAGAAAAGCAAACAACAAGGCCAGATGCTGATTTCTGCCCCCCAGTCCATTGCCCCCGACCTGCAGGGCGGGTTCTCCACCGAGCAACAGGCACAGGGGGCTATTTCCCTGATGAGCAGCCCGGTAGTTTAAACTGGTTCTTAACAATTCACTGGCTACAGCCTCGCAATTTCCCTGGATTCTATCACTTAAAATAACCGGTTGCAATCCCATATGCAGGGCTTCCTGGTAAGCAGCTTCCAGCGCCAGCGTATTTGACCCAATAAGCAGATGATGCACGTTATCAAAAGACGCCTCACCGGCTTTTGGAGTCTCTTCCCGGATACCCTCAACGCCTTCTCGTAAATAATGAACAACGGGGAAAGGCAAGTGATCCACCAGGCGATACTTTTTTAGTACACTAAGGGCATCTTCAAAAGTAGTTGAATCCGGATAAGCAGGGCCCGAAGCAATCGCCTCCAACGAATCGCCAATTACATCCGATAAAACCAGGGTTACAACAGTAGAAGGAAAGAGTTTTTTAGCAAGCCCTCCACCCTTAATTTCAGACAGATGCTTACGCACAGTATTGATTTCATGAATAGAAGCGCCGCAACGGACCAATTGATCATAGGTCTCCTTAACATCTCCAGGGGTACAACCTTCAGGAGCGTCTATCAGCAAAGCAGAGCCTCCGCCAGACAGCAGGCAAATAACCAGGTCTTTTGCCGTAGTCCCGGAAGCCAGTTTAACCAGTTCTTTCGTTGCCCTGAAACCATTGCTATCCGGCACCGGGTGACCGGCTTCAGTTAGCTTTATGAATTGAAGGGGCGCCGCCGAACCATGTTTCACAATAACCTGTCCATCCTTGATTTTATCTCCAAGAACAGCCTCCATTTCTTTGGCCATAAGGGCAGTTGCTTTTCCGGCACCGATCACATAAATATTCTCATAATCCTCCAACTCAAAAGAATGCGCCCCAATCTTTAAATGGCAGCCTGACAACTTCACCTGTTTTCGAATAATCCTATCGGGCAGTACACTGCTCACCCCTGCCAGGAAAATCTGTTCCGCTGCCCACCGGTCATCCATAAAAGTACCTTAATATTATTATCTATATTATAAAAAATGAAGTTACCCATACACAGACAAAGATGAGTATCCCCATCACAATTGTAGCCGTAGAATATACTTTCAGGGTAACGCTCACTTCCAAATCAGAAAATTTGGAAACTACCCAAAAATAGGAGTCATTGGCGTGGGAAAAGACCATGCTCCCCGCACCAATAGCCAGCATGGCAAATATCCGGCCTATATCTGAATCCAGCCCCAACGTGCTCAGCATAGGGGCAATAAAAGAAGCTGCCGTAATAATGGCAACCGTAGAAGACCCTTGAGCCGTTTTAAGAAAAACAGCAATAACAAAAGGGACTATTAACCCCAGATTAGCCCCGGATAATATCCGTCCAGTTTCCTCTCCGATACCGGTGGTGGTAATCACCATCCCAAACATTCCTCCAGCTGCAGTAATAATCAGAATGGGACCTGCCTTCTCGATGGCTTCATTAAATATTTCATTTAAAAATTTTATTCTTTTTCTTTTCAGAAGGAGCAACGACAAAGCTGCTCCAATCAAAAGAGCAAACACCGGATCCCCGGCAATAGTAAAGAACTTTATCAACGAGGATTCTCCTTTCGGAAAAAAGAGATTTAACAGAGAAGCCGTGATAATAAGAAGCAAAGGAACCACAATCGGAAGTAACGAAAGGGAAACAGGAGGCAGCGCCCGTTCTTCTGAGGTAAAACCATCTACTATTTCTTTAAAAGAAGGATAATTTTTCCCTGCTGTTCTGTACCGGCTCCAAAAATAAGCGCCAATTGCTCCCGGGATAGCAAAAATCAGCCCCCAGATAATCAGGTTCCCAATACCGGCCCGGAGGATGCCGGCCCCGGCCAATACTCCCGGATGAGTAGGGATAAGACAATGAACAGCATAAAGTGAAGTTGCCAGAACGGTTGCCATCAAGGACATAGCTACTTTACTTTTGGTGCTAAAAGATTTTGCCAGGCTGCTCATGATGATGTATCCCGTATCGCAAAATATAGGAATCCCAACTAAAAAACCCGTAATTCCAATAGCAATGGTGGCATTATGAGAACCAATTTTCTTAAGGATATAATTGGCAATACTAATCATGCCCCCGGTCTTGTCCAACGCAATACCGATAATGGCCCCGAAGATAACCAGGAAACCAATATAGCTCATCGTCTTGCCAAACCCGGTTTCCAGGTTTTTAACGATATCCTCCGGCGGGATCGTTAAAAAGGCAAGAAACAACGAAACAAGCAATAAAGCAACAAAAGAATTGAGCCTGAGTTTCGAGGACAGGATAATAATACCGGCAATACTAAGGAGAACTAAAAATAAAGTGGCCAGGTAACTCATCCTGCCTTCGGATTTAAATTAGAAATCTGATTTGAACGTCCCCCGCAGATTATAAAATTTTGCTTTTTTCCTGACGAAAATATTGGACGCTTTTAATCACCTCCGGTACGTTGTTCTTAAAATGATATTCATGTTCAATAAACATATACCCTTTAAAATGTTGCCTTTTAGCTTCTTTTAATATGGCGGGGATGTCAATCACCCCATCTCCCATAGGTACATCATGCGCTCCTTTTCCTCCTCCTTTCTTGTTTTCGTCTTTGAGATGAAACTCTATAATATGACCTTCCAGTTCTTTCATACATTCCACAGGATCCAGATTTGACTCCAGCCAATGTCCGATGTCTGCACAGGCGCCAATTCTGTTGCTTGCTCCTTTAATGGCATTCAGTACAATCTGGGGATTCCAATATTGAGTGGGTCTGGCATGATTATGAATGGCTACATTAATTTTATATTGATCTGCCAATTTAGACACAAGAGGGATTTGGTCAGGATTGGGCTCGGAAGCGATATTAGAAAGACCCATTGCCTTGGCAAACTTAAATAATTGTACCCAGTCGCTCTCTTTTTTCGGGCTAACCACCCCGTAAGAAACCATTTTTACGCCATGCTTACGCAACATTTTTTTCACCTTCTTCCTTTCTGCTTTAGCCATGTGATAATCCAATTTCCCTTCAATTCCATTTCCTATCTCCTGACCGGGGAAACCCTCCATATACTTGAGGTTGCAGGAA
The DNA here is from genome assembly GCA_964422465.1 of uncultured Chitinophagaceae bacterium. Taxonomy (GTDB): domain Bacteria; phylum Bacteroidota; class Bacteroidia; order Chitinophagales; family Chitinophagaceae; genus FW021-bin31. Next base: position 862 of record CAYRBD010000104.1, on the reverse strand, counting down.
TCCATTTTCTTCAAAGCGACTTCGAGGGTATTGAGGTGGAAGGTCCAGGCCTGGGCTCCCAGTTTCCAGTCGGAAGGTTTGAGCGTCTGCGCTGTGCCCGAACCGGCCGTCCCCAGACTTAAAATCATTAATAAGGCTCCGGCCAGTGTAAACCGGGTAACAAGATTGGTAAAACGAGAATCCTTCATTTTTTTATCCTTTTTTTTAGATTTGAAGGAGTAAGGTACAAAAAAAAGTAAAAAAGAAAATTATTTTTCTCTTCACAAAAAAATCATCCCCCTATTATCCGAACTTATTCCATCATATTTGCTCAGCTTTTTTTGGACTTCTTCCCCGTCCAATTATCTCTCAGTGTAACGGTTCTGTTAAAGATCATTTTTTCGGGCGTAGTCTCTTCATCTACATTAAAATACCCTTTTCTCAAAAACTGAAAGCAATCTCCTTTTTTCCCTTCCAGCAGGGCGCTTTCTATAAAGGCATCCGGCAACACCTGGAGAGATTCCGGATTCAGACCTTCTTTAAGGGTACCATCTTCAATACTTGTTTCTGCCGGTATTTCTTCTTTAAACAACCGGTCATAAAGCCGGACTTCAGCCGTAGCTGCGTGGGTAATACTCAGCCAGTGAATGGTACCTTTTACCTTCAGGCCACTGGTATCGTTGTTGCTTCTGCTCTCTGGATAATATTCCGCCTGTATTTCTATGACTTCCCCATTTGTATCTTTTTTCACCCCGGTACATTTAATAATATAGGCTCCTTTCAGGCGAACAATCCGGTCAATCCCCAGGCGGAAGAATTTTTTGGGTGGATTCTCCATGAAATCGTCTTTTTCTATCCAGAGTTCTCTGGAAAAAGGAACCTG
>CAYRBD010000103.1:0-10576 GCA_964422465.1 uncultured Chitinophagaceae bacterium | reverse complement strand
CTTTTGGTATAACAATTTGTTCATTCGTAGTTTTATTGATGATAATACATCGTAAAGCTACAAAATAAAACTGGACCCCACCACATAATAGTCAAATTTCATGCTGTTATCCGGGTTGTTTCATTTTTCTCTCCCCTGTTAATAAGCTAGGTTTTAATAGGGTGCGACGGATTCCGAATATTATATTGTATGATACTCTGTTGAATGGCTGTTACAAAGTGATCAAATGTCTTATCTTTTGCCTTCATGGTATCAAAACGAATAGAAGAGCTATCCTTTAAAGTTATTCTGAAAAACGGTAAAGTAAGTTTGAACCCGGGTAAAATATCTTCCTGAGAGAAAGAATAATTTCGGATATCTTTCAATTGGAACGTCAAATCCATGCACTGGCGAAATCGGATAGGCCGGAGCCATTTTAGCCTGATGGTATCTTCATAAATACAGAAATCAACCTCGCCATAAGCGCGTCGGTTCAATGCTTTGTTCACGATATTGCCCAGAAAAAAGGAAATCCCTAAAGCGATAAAATACAATACGATATTCCACCCTTCAAACGCCGGCCAAACCCCCGATATCCATTTCGCCGCCGGATAGGACAAACTTACAAACAGTAAAACGACCAAACCAAAAACCACGGTGGATCGCCCTGGCCGAATTACTTTAAATGAATAGTGTTTTGTTTTCATGGAAACTGCATTTTTGATCAGGATCATACCTTGTACTCTTTACTGATTTTTTTCCTTACCCGCTTACTGATGATCAACTTATCTTTAAGCTGAGGAATCGACCATATAAATTTTTCGGTCTTGGCAGATTTCCCGTTAATCAAATCCAGTATGGTTAAAGGTTTTGGGATGGCATAAATGGTTTTTGAAGTCCTTAATCTTATCCTTATCAATCTAAAATACCATCTGAAACAGCGGCCTAAAATAATTTCAATACTTTCTATATCATTGAACTGTATGGTATCCTCTCCATATTGAATTTGATTACTTTTTAATATTAGTGTTTTTGGATTTTTATAAAGTATGAATATACCTACAGTGTCAAACAACGAAATTAAGAGCAGGAAAACAACGATACTTTTAATAATTACTATGGCATTAAGACCCAGGATCCATAATGGTATCCCAAAGATCAATGAAATTGGAAGGATACAATATGTAAATCTTTCCAGGTATGTTGCACTGATTTTCATCTTTAATAATGGGTTTCCCAATTAATATTTAACCATACTATCCCATCCGTTCTTTAATCCTTAAAACCTTTTTTGCCTATGTGTAGCCTTTGATTTCAGCTACCTTTACGGGTTAACTACTGTAAGACAAATGTCATCACAACAGAGGGGTCTGTAACACTGCTCATCATGCCATATACGTCAGCGCCATCCAAATAATATTCAAACTTCACCCGGTTATTCAACATAAACTCATCCAAAGGCTTCATAATATCCCATACATAACCTCCTGTTTGCGTTTTACCGGTTGTAAAAGTATAAATCCCATTTTCATCTACCGTATAATCATAAACTACCGTAGTAGTCCAACCTGAAGAACCTCCATCTTGGCTTTCAAAGCCGTCTAATTCGAGCCTTTGGTTAACAATATCCCATTTGAAAGTTAAGTCACCATAATTAAAACAATAAGGAAGATATCCGCATAAATTATCGTGATAGAAGTTCAAAAGGTCGGCCCCATCAGGAGAAGTCCCCGGATAGATCTGCATATAACCCGAAAACATGCCGCTGTACTTGCTTCCCCAAAGCTTATAAAGCGGAAGGAGCGGAGTAGGGTTGTTCTTAAGAATATGTTCATTGCCTGCCTTGTCGTAAAGGGCTAGCGTGTTATTATCTTTCCACTGGATATTAACAAAGGTATCTTTATTAAAGGGCAGGCCGCCATTCAGGATAGTTATCTGATCAATGGTGAATGCAAATTTTTCCACCTCCGAAACGATTGAATCATTCGCATGCAAAGCGGTAAAAGTAATTCTTTTGCCCGCATTCATGCTATTACCGGTATTGGCTTCTACAGCCACTTTCAGATCGCCGTCTTCATAATACAGGTTGGGGTTGTCCACAAAAAACTGTTTAAACTTGTTGATCGTTGTTTCATAATCGCCCTGTACGTATTTTTCCTTCTGGGCAGCCGTTGCTTTCACGAGGGAAAAGGGTTGCCGGTATCTTTTACCGATGAAAACAATACTGTCTTCCGAGGAATGATCATAAATAAAATCAATGTCGCTTTTAAAGCCAAGCCCTTTTTCTCCACCGAAAGCATCCTTATCCGGATCATTCAATATTGAAATATAGGTATAAGTACCAAAGGTCAATGCAGCCCCCATATCCTGACGGATACGAAATTCAGACTTTTTACTTTCTGAGGAAGTTTGCTCTGTCAAGTCGGCATACATGTTTACAAATCCCTCTTTATCGAACTGCATATAAAAACCATAACCCCCGCCCGATAAGGTCGGAAGTGTACCTATCCATCCGTTATCGGCGCCCGTCAGGGTTGTTTCTACCAGGTTAATCTGGTCGGCCATTCTTTTTTGAGGCAATTCATCAAATTTTGCCACATAAGATTCTTTCTTACATCCCCAAAAAGCCGCAAAGACCAGGGGCAACAAAAATATTAATTTCTTCATCATTTTAATTTTATGCTGCTATAAACTTTCCCCCAACATGCCAAAAATATCGTCTGCCGGATTGCCTTTTACGTAGAAACCTCCCGTTTTGGCATAGAGCGAAGCCGGCGGATCGGCCGGCAGCCAATCGGCAATAAAAGTATTGTCTTCCAGATATTTTTGAATTGTATTTTCAAATGTATTGATAAACAGATTGCCGTTACTAAAAGTAGTTCCATCCGCCTGATCCACTTTGGTGAATTTAATCTCTCCGGTATTGGCATCCAGGTCATACGTAAAGCTGTAATCCCCGTAATATTCACCCCCATCGGTATTTGTGAACTGCGCCCTCACGACCAGTGAAGTTTCGGATTCAAAACGAAATTCTATGTAATTCAAGGTGTAGATAGAATTAAAGGCTGAAACAGCCGCTTTCATTGCATTAAAACCGTCTATAAATTCCCGGGAAATAGGATAGGTATCATATAAGGCATCTTCCGGGCTGATCCTGATGGTTTTATACAATCCCAGATTGAGCCAATAGACAAAAGTTGTCTTAGGATCCTTCAAAGCCTCTTTTAGATAATCCTGTATATTTTTTTGCAATTCCCGGAAATCAATATTCAACGCCGAATTAAAATATTCCACCACGCTTTGCTCCTTTAGACGCAAGGCCTGCTGACCTGCTGCTGATCCGGAAGTCAATACCCAGGCATCATACCAAGGCTGACCTGCCACCAATAAATGCGAAGTCGTTTCCGCAAAATCCTCAATGGGATTCTGGCTGGCGTAGGCCGTTACATAGCCCCAGACATGCGTTGAATCGGGATCTGCATCTGTCCAGTTGCCGTTATAGGTGGATTTGGTGATCTCCTGGAAATCCGCCGGCATAATAAAACGCTGGTTCAGAATATGGGTAAACTCATGATGAATAACCTGCAAGCGATCCTTCACATAACCGGGGTCTAAAGAAAACCCATTCAGACCGAATAAATTGATGCGTACACCTCCGGAAGCCGTTCCGGCATAACCTACTCCCTGAGCATCATAAGAAGTAGAGCCGTACAGCACCCATTCTTTGGGCAGGTTTTCTTTGACAAATTCCTCTCCTGCCACTTCTAAATACGGATCCAAATAGCCATCCAGCACCATCTGCATGGTAGGCTTAACGTCTGCGATATCAGGCGGCGATACATTGCGGTCGGCTTCATGATAATACCGATGATACTGATAGATAACTCTTGAGTTATAGGGATCCAGAAAATTTTCCTTCAGCCAGTCGTCCAATGCGGTATGCGCAACAGGTTCATCCGGGTTCAGCTCCGACATATCTACCGGAGTAAAGGTTTCCTTTTTACAGGCTTGCAAAAAAATAGCCGACAAGAGGCACAAGGCCATTATTTGTACTAATTTATTTCTCATAACCAATATTTCTATAATTTAACGAGGATTCAATTTAATTCCTGCTTTTTCTGCTTCCTGGGGGATCTGGAATACTCTTCTGAGATCATCCGGTTTCAGCTCTACAAAAGTTTCCTTACCTGAAGGGCTATATACATTGTGCTTCACCGTTAATCCGTCACGCACAATGTCCAGCCAGCGAATCCCTTCCTGAAGAAAAGCTGCTTTTTTGACATCCAGAATAGCCCGGATAATTCCTTCCTTCGGATCGTCAATAGCATAAAAATCTTTGATCTTACCTAAGGTAACTGCATTTGCTTGTGGATTATAATGCTCTATACGTACACTGTAAAAAGTGTTGATATCCTTCAAAGCCTTATCAAATTCACCCAATTCGGCATAGGCTTCTGCGCGGTTCATTAGTGTTTCATCCACAGAAAGGAGAATTACCGGCAGGTAGGGATAACCCGTTGAGGCCGTCGTATAGAAAAAATATTCTCTCCATTTGTAGGTGGTATAATGAGGTAATCCATAGTTTACGATATGATTGGCCAGTCTTTTACCTGCTACATTGGGCCCGCTAAACATATTCACCAGTGTTTCTCCATATCCGTAACGCGGAGTGGTATAAAGCCGTTGATAGGTAGAATAGTTGCTGGCCAGCAACAGCGTGGACTTTACATCGGTTTTAGAAAAATCAATATGATACTGCTGGAACCCCTCTTCTTTCCACTTGCCTGCTATTGGCCGTAGTTTGCTGGCCCAGTCTCCGGACGGCACCACCGCACTGGCATGTTCAATCACTTTTTCCCATTCGCCTTTAAATAAGTAAAAGCGTGCAGCAAAGGCATGGGCAGCCGCTTTGGTAAAATGGTATTTAGGGACTTTATATTTCGAATCATCTATTAATTTTATGCCTTCTTCCAGGTCTTTTTCAATCTGATCATAAGTTGATTGTACCGTTCCCCGGGTATATTTTGCCAGTAAAACAGTTTCCGGTTCGGTAGGATAAGGCACTCCCGGATCGCTGTTATCTCCATTTATCTCATAGGGTTGAGCAAAGAAGATGGCCAGCATGTGTGCAGCATACGCCCGGGCCACTAACGCTTCTCCTTTGAAAGGCAAGGCTCCATCGCCAAGGTTTCCGTCCCGGATCACTTCCAGCGCCTGGTTGGCGGCGGCAATGGCTTCATAACAACCATTCCAGTAATTTCCGGCCGTATTTGTCGGGCTGCCATCGTAATCCTGCCAGGTATAATAGGTGGTAAGCACATCATTTACATCTCCCACACCGGGGCCCTTGTCTTCCGAATTATCAGAGGCCGCTTCCGTGAAAGTCAGATAATCATAGGAAGGATAAGCGGTTCCGGTCAGCTGGGCCAATTTACTGATACCGTCAATTTTGGTCCGGTTATCGGGAGCCACATCCAGAAAGCCCTTATCACAGGAGCCCAATAATATCAGGCAAGCGGTTATCAGGGGTATTATTGCTTTATTTTTCATAAAATTCATCTTTATAAGCCAATTTGAAGGGTGAAAGTAACCTGTTTAGGCTGTGGCATTGCAACACCGCCTGTGGCCATAAATTCAGGGTCCTGCCCGTTCAGCCCCTTGTCTGCATACAGCGTCCAGATGTTGTTAGCCGTCAGTACAACAGAGGCATTTGTCAGTGCCCATTTTGTATAGAGCGCTCTGGGAAGATTATAAGAAAGGGACAAACTGGACAGTTTAATATAATCGCCACTCACTACTCTTTGGTCAGAATAATTATACAAATTATAAGGATATTTCGAATCGATCTGGCCGCCGGTATTATCTACGATCTGCAGCTTGCTTACGCCATCCATCAGGGCGGGAACCGATGTTTTAGTTTCATCTCCCGGCATGATCCATCTGTTCAGCATATCCTTGGTCATGGAATGCATATCAGTGTATTTCTCCGCGAAAGTGGCAGGAAGACGAAGCACATTACCGAAAGAAAATTTCAGCAGGGCGGAAAGCGTAAAGTTTTTATACCGGAAACGGTTGTAAAAACCGCCCGTGGTGATCGGGTCAATGGGCCCCATATAAACCAGGTTACCGATCTTATCACTTTGCAGGTTGATATACGTTGTCTCAGGCCGGTCTTCTCCACCCGTTTTCCCATCTACATTCTCCGAGATACCAATATAGGTGGGATAACCAAAATTATGATCAAGCCCGGCAAACTCAACAGCAAAAAGTCCCCTCTGCGGATGATCTTTTACAGGAGCTCCGTCAGGAGAAACCGCATGCCATATATCTGGGTCCACATCTAAGCGGGTGATCTTGTTTTTATTAAAGGCCAGGTTAACGCGTGCATTCCACACAAAATCCCGGCTATCAACTACACGACCGGAAAACGTGAACTCCATTCCTTTGCCATGCATCGAAGCATAGTTTCCTGTTTTTTCATACTGCCCGCCAATACCGGAGGTTTTAATGGTACCGATGAGATCATGTATTTTCCTGTCATAATAATCAAACATAAAGTGGAATCGATCCCGCATAAAGCCCAGTTCCACACCTACGTCCAGATCATTCGACTTTTCCCAGGTTAATTCCGAATTGGCAAGGCCGGAAATACCCGTCAGTGTTTCCTGATCGTTCAGATAAGGTCTGCGGGAGATCATATTGTAAAACAAGGCGTCTGAGTTGGTCGCATTCCCGATATTTCCGGTAAGTCCATAGGAGCCTCTGATCAGGGCGGAGGTCAGCACCTCATTTTGGGGCCAGAAGTTTTCTCTGAAAATATTCCATCTTCCCGAAATATTCCAGGTAGGGAGCCATCTGGCCGTTCTGCTTTCTCCCATTTTGTTGGAACCATCATAACGCAAAGAAGGCGTAAAAACATATTTATCATTATAAGCATAAGTAGCCTGGATCATATACGCATGAAACCGGTCTTTTCCGGGATCCATCCCAAAATAAGGATGTCCTTCTTCGCCGGCCTGCTTAAAATACATATAATACGGGTTTACCAGGCCGCCATTTTCATATTGATAGCCCACCCCGTCAAAAAATTCATATTGCCGATCCGTACTTCTTGCTTCCATAGCTGCATAAGCCGTTACCGTATGTACATCATTAAAAGTCTGGCTGTAATTGAGCTCATGCCGTATATACAGGTACTTCAGGTTGTTCATATTGACATTATAGAAGCCGCCGCTCGGCAATATCGACATGGGATAGGCAAAGGCATTATCCGGATCATCATACAGGTACTCATTGTCTCCAATCGTAGTGGGATCTTCAAAAGCCTTATAAGCCAATGCCTTGTTAGAATTTTCTAAAACATAAATCTGGCTTTCAGACTTCACATAACGGTAAGAACCCAAAAGAGAATATTTTAACTGAGGGAGGATCTGAAAACCCACCTTCCCCTGTACGCTGAAGTCTATTTGATTCAGCTTCATATAATTGGTGTTCAACTCATTGATAATATTGAAAGGAGCAAAATCTTTTCTAAAATATTCCAGGTTGCCCTCTTCATCATAGGCGGTGATCATCCGGCTGGTATTCAGAGCATAATTATAGGGGTTGATGTCAAAGCCGCGGAGGTAAGTACCATACACCGGCTCGGATTGCCGATTCTCGGTACCGGGGGCCCGCTGGTTTCTTATGGATCCCCGGGTGATCAACTCTCCGGTGAATTTCGATCCCACGTTGAAATCCACCCGAACATTGCCGGTATATCGCTCTACTTTATTGCCTATGGTCTGGCCGGCATCATTCAGATATGATAAAGAAGCATAGGTTTGGAAATTTTCAGTTCCTGAAGTAATACTTAATGAATGGGATTGTTTGAGTGAATTTTTAAAGATGATATCAAACCAGTCCGTATTGGCATTGGCATACCGCTCTAAAAAAGCATTTTTACTCGCCAGGTCATTCCGCAGCTTATAGGTTTTTGTGGCGGGGTCATACATACCCATTTCTTTATACATCTTATTAAAAACACCTCCATCTTTTCCATTTATCATGCCGGGCATCTGATAATAGCCTTTATTCAAAAGTTCTACCATCACGGCCATCTGATCCGCCGAATTAAGTACGTCAAAATCCACATAAGAAGGTTTGATATACCGGGTGAGGTTCATGGTATAATTGATCCTCGGCTTACCGGAAGTGGCTGTCCCTTTTTTGGTCGTGATGACCACTACGCCGTTCATGGCACGCGCGCCGTATAAGGCCGTTGCCGCGGCATCTCTCAATATGGTAATGTCCTGAATATCACTTGGGTTGATACCTGCTACAGAAGAGCCAAGAAGCGTGTTCATGTCTCCTGTAGAAAGTGCTTCATTGGAGATATTCACCACATCCTCCTGGATAATGCCATCAATAACCCACAACGGTTTGTTATCGCCTGAAAGGGAGGTGGCGCCACGAATGCGCAGTTTGGGAGCCGCCCCAAAAGTACCCGAAACATTCTGCATGGAAACCCCTGCAAATTCACCTTCCAGCATTTGAGAAATATCCGACATCCCGGGTCTTTCCACATCCGTAGCAGAAAGCGTTGATGAGGAGCCGCTAAAAAGTTTCTTGCTAACAGTCTGATATCCTGTCACCACTACCTGGCTCAAACTGGTAGAAGAGGAAGATAAGGTAATGTGCAAGGTACGATTTGTGCCCACCCTGACTTCTTTTTTATCGTATCCCAGATAACTTATTTCCAAAGTTGTATTCTCCGGCACATCCAGGCTAAAGGTCCCCTTATTGTCTGTAGTAGTGCCTGCAGCGCTTCCCTTAATTCTTATTGAAACTCCCGGTAAGGGTTCGCCGGTAGCAGAATCCGTAACGGTTCCGGTAATATGAATATCTTTTACTTCCAAAAGGTGCTTGTCAACAGCCCCCTTATCAGATATTCTCCTAACCACAATATTTTTGTTTATTATGGAATAGGTTAACAGCTGTTTACTGAGGATGCTTTTCATGGCTTCGTCAATAGTAGCATCCTTAAGGTCTATATTTAACTCCTTTGCATCACGGAGCCATTCATTTCTGTAGATAAAATAATAGTCGCTTTGTTTTTCAATTTGACTGAATACGCTCTCAAGAGAAACATTTTGCTCTTTCAAAGTGATCTGCTGGGCATATATTCTGGCACTCACCTGAAAGCATTGCAGAATCAATAAGACGGCAGTCATCTTCACAACAAGCAGGCTTTTAAAGGTTAAATAATTATTCATATTTTCAAGTTTAGTACGATTACTTTTCGATTCTCAATTTTAAAATTAATGCCACTCAATTCCATAATTTCCAAGACATTAGAAAGGCTGGTATTGCGAGGTATTTTACCTGTGATATGACCATCGGGAATTCCACCCTCATATTCTACATCAACATTGTACCAACGGGCGACTTGCCTCATAATATATGCAACATTGTCATCTGAAAACTGGAACAATCCATTTTTCCAAGCAACAACCTCCTTTGTTTTTACCTTCTCTACCAGTTCTATCTCCCCTTTTTTATTAACTCTGGCCTGCTGATCCGCCCTTAGTCGCATTTTTCTATCCCTTTTGATGATCTCCACAGCCCCCTTTAACAGGGTGGTATTCATAGTCGGTTCATTTTGATAAGCCATAATATTGAAATCGGTACCCAATACTTTCACCCTCATATTATTTACTGTTACTATAAACGGGTGATCCGCATCTGCTGCAACTTCAAAATAAACTTCGCCAGATACCTCTACCTGCCTCTTTTTACCAGAAAAAACCGTTGGATAGCGAATGGAAGAAGCCGCATTCAGCCAAACCCTGCTTCCATCCGGTAAAACAACTTGATATTGCCCGCCTCTCGGGGTTGTAAGTGTATTATAGCTTAACCCGCTCCGCCTCTTTTTACTGCCTTTATAAACAAGCTGTCCACTGTTTTTCTTTAAAATCTTTACATGGCCCTGAACCATTACCATCCCTTGTCTTACACTATCCAGCACGATGCGCTTCCCATTTGCCAATTGCAGTATTGCTTTGTTGCCTCCGGGTAAAATCGCCGGTGCTGATTCCCTGGTTTTAACAATCTCTGGATGGGTATTCTCATTCCCACTATTTAAATCACACAAAACCCCTACTCCAAGTAATATCAAAATTGCCGCAGCTGTCTTTATCCAGAAACCTTTATACCAACGCGTCCCTTTCTTCTTGAAGTTTCTCTCCTCCTCATTCAGGATATATTTGATTACGGGTTCCCAGGAATCAGCGTCGTAAGTCGTATTACTTGAATAATCTTCCATTATTTGCCTGATGGAATCCTCCCATTCAGCAGAAAATTCTTTCTTTTCCAGGAGTTCAAGAAAATAATTTTCCTCATCTTCCGTGATTTCCCGATCTATATATTTCTTAAGTAACCGTAGTATATCATCTCTACTCATATTTTTAATAGGGCAAAAAAACTATCTTTATATTATAAAACGCAGCAGAAGCGGATAAGGACTATTCATAAAAATATTTTTTAGAAAAGAATAAAAAAAACTTTTCTGACCTTTGCTGTATGCATCCCAAAGAATTATCTATTGAAGCCTTTACCT
>CAYRBD010000102.1:6061-11012 GCA_964422465.1 uncultured Chitinophagaceae bacterium | reverse complement strand
TGGCTTATCCGTATGCTATAGAATATAAGAAGCATCTTTATGTGGTATATTCCAACTCAGGAGGACGCGGAGGCACGGCTCGCTCCGCATGGAATAACAATTCTGCTGAACTGGCAATTATACCGGTTAAAGAATTAAGCGCGAATTAAGGTATTGAACTTTTTTCCTGTTCTGTCCACAGTTCAATGAGCTCATTAATTCCCAAATCTCCAAAACTGCCCGAACTCATCATCAGCAAATTGGCATTTTGAGATTTCTGTTCGGCAATAAACTTTTTAAGGTCTTCCACCTCATGGAGTACCTCCATATTCTGCCGTCCAAAACCCTCCCGAATTTGTGTGGGAGTTACGGCCGGAAGGCGTTTGATTTTCAGTGCATGCGGGCTGTAGAACACGCAGGCTTTGTCTGCCGCATCCATTGCATGGGCATAGTGAGGAAGAAAAGACTGGTTGAGGCTGCTGTAGGTATGAAGCTCTAAAACGGCTACCAGCCGACGACCGGGAAACTGATCTTTCACGGCTTGCATACTGGCGCTTACTTTTGAAGGGGCATGAGCAAAATCCCTGAAAACAATGGTATTCTCGTTTTCATATACCCTTTCCAATCGCCGGGAGGCTCCTTCAAAGCTCTTTATAGCCTCCAGAAAATGGACGGTGTTTATTCCGAGTGCCTTACAGACGAGGGCTGCAGCCTGGAGGTTTTGCAGGTTGTGTTTTCCAAAAATCTTCAAAGCCTTGCTGTGTTCTTCTAAAGTTACACGCGTTGTTCCCTTTTCAATCTGGTATGCCGGAAGGCGGTAAGGAATCAATTGCAACCGCTCCTCCTGCCCTTGAACCAGTTGCCGCAGCTGCGAGTCCGTTTCATTATAGATCAGCAGGGTTCCTTTGTCCAGACTTTTTATAAAATGGTCAAATTGTTCTGTATAGTCTTCAAAAGTAGGAAAGACATTAATATGATCCCAGGCGATACCGCTTAATACGGCAATTTGGGGTTTATAAAAGAGAAATTTAGGCACTTTCTTCAGGGCAGAAGCAGGATATTCATCGCCTTCACATATAATAACGGGAGCATCGCTTATTTTTACAGACTGATTAAATCCCGGAATAGGCGCTCCTACTAAAAAATCAAAATCTTTATGGCATAGTTGTAATACATGCATGATCATAGAGGTAATGGTAGTTTTGCCGTGGCTTCCTCCAATGACTACGCGGGTTTTGTCTTTGCTCTCTTCATAGATAAACTCAGGAAAAGAATACAGTGGAATCCCCAGGGCTTCCGCCTGGCACATCTCGGGATTGTCTTCCCGGGCATGCATTCCGAGGATAACCGCATCCAAGTCTGGTGTAATGCGGCTTTTATCCCAGCCGGGGGCATGCAGCAAGCCATGCTGCTCCAAATTGGAGCGCGCAGGATCATAAAAGTCATCATCGCTTCCGGTTACCTCATACCCTCTTTCTTTCAAGGCAATCGCCAGCTGATGCATGATGCTGCCGCCGACAGCGATAAAATGGATTTTCTTCATGTAGCGAAATTACCTGATTTCTCAATAATTGCCTACCTTTAACGTGAAAAAGCAAAAAGACCATGTTAAAGAGTAAATACCTTAAATGGATATCCGGTATTGCCTGCCTGTGCTTAATGATTATACTGAGTTCGTGCGCCGCTTCCCGTAAGATGGGATGCCCCATGCAGTTTAGCCGGGTTGCTCCTGCCGGACAGGCCGTTCCTACCGATTTATTCGCGTTTGCAGATAAATAAAATGCACGGTTACCGCCAGCCTTCTAAAAACTGTTTCAAGACTAAAATCCAGGTGAATGAAAATAGCCATTATAAACGGTCCTAATCTTAATCTTTTGGGTAAAAGAGAACCCGGCATTTATGGCAACCGCTCTTTCGAAGATTTTTTTGAGAATTTGAAATCCAGATTTGTGGACGTGGACCTATCTTATTTTCAGAGCAATTCAGAAGGGGAAATTATTGATCAATTGCATCAGACCGGCTTTGATCATGATGGAATTTTACTGAATGCGGGCGCTTATACCCATACGAGCGTAGCCATCCGGGATGCCATTGCGGCTATTTCAACGGAGGTCATTGAAATTCATATATCTAATGTATTTGCCCGGGAGAATTTTCGACACAAAACGCTTATTGGTCCGGTTTGCAGAGGAAGCATCAGCGGGCTTGGCCTTGCCGGTTATCAACTGGGAATTGCGTACTTTCTGACTGCGGCAGAGGAGAATTAAAGATATAAAAACCAAAAACTAAAAAAGGAATGGTATTTTTGCCATTTTGTATTGAATTATCAGCTATATATGAGCCAAAAAATACAGAAAGAGCGGCCGGTTTATTCCGCGGAAACGTCTGCTTCCAGAGATAAAAAACGTAGAAAGAAGAAAAAATCTACGCTTAGAGAGTGGGTAGATGCTGCAATATTTGCCATCATTGCAGCCAGTATTATCCGTACCTTCTTTTTTGAAGCCTACACTATTCCTACCCCTTCCATGGAAAAGACCCTGCTGGTTCATGATTTTCTGTTTGTCAATAAATTGGCTTATGGGCCGCGCGTGCCCATGACGCCGCTTGCCGTGCCCTTTACAATGAGTACTGTGCCGATCTTAAATATCCGTTCGTATTCCAACTGGCCTCATTTTGATTACCACCGTCTTCCTGGTTTTGGAGACGTAAAAAGAGGAGATGTAGTGGTTTTCAATTTCCCGGAGGGAGATACTGTTTTGAAGGGAAGAGAAGATGACTATTACGAAATGATACGCCGACATGGCCGGGATTTTGTCCACAACAATTACACGATTGAAACGCGCCCCGTTGACCGGGAAGAAAACTATATCAAGCGATGTGTAGGGATTGCAGGAGACACATTGCAGGTGATTAATGGCGTGGTATATGTCAACGGAAAACGGGAAGAGACGCCGCCCCACTCTCAAAAACTATATTTAGTGCAAACCAATGGCAGCGTGTTTAACCCCAACAGGTTAAATGACCTTAAAATTTCTCCCCCCCTGCATATGGATCCCTCTACATCCACTTATGAGTTTAACCTTAGCCCGGAAGATTCTGCCAGCCTTAGCCGGTTTAACATGGTGAAAAACATTAGCAAGGAACTTAATACCTATATTGATCCGGCCATTTTTCCGCGGGATACAGCTCATTTCAAATGGGCGGCTGACGAGTATGGCCCGATTTACATTCCTAAAAAGGGAGCTACCATTCCTATTGACTCTTCAAATATTGAATTGTATCGAAGGGTGATCCGGGTTTATGAAAAAAATAAATTAGAAGTGAAAAATGGCGCTATCTATATAAACGGGAAACCGGCTGATTCTTATACTTTCAAAATGGACTATTACTGGATGATGGGAGATAATCGGGACAATTCACTGGATTCCAGATATTGGGGGTTTGTACCTGAAGACCATATTGTCGGAAAGGCCTGGTTTATCTGGATGAGCTATGGCGAACACGGTATCCGGTGGCGACGGTTGCTTAGCGGTATTCATTAAAGAGTTTGATAGTATGGAACGGATAACGCACACTTTTCACATAGACAATTACACGGAGGAGGAGTTGCCTGCCGAAGACAGGAAGTTGTTGCTTGTCGCAAAAGAGGCATTAAAAAATGCGCATGTTCCATATTCACATTTTAGAGTGGGCGCCGCGCTGGCCCTGGACAATGGAGAAACTATAGCGGGAAGCAACCAGGAAAACGCTTCCTTCCCCGCTGGTATTTGTGCTGAAAGGGTTGCGCTTTCGGCTGCATCCGCTGTTTTCCCCCATGTGGGAATCCGATCTATTGCGGTCAGCTATAAAAGCGCCAACGGATCAGATGATCACCCTATTTCCCCCTGCGGAATATGCCGGCAGACGCTCCTGGAATATGAAAACCGGCAACAGAAGCCCATCCGCATTCTGATGGCGGGGGAAACCGGAAGTATCCTGGCGATTTCTTCCGTTTCTGAATTATTGCCTTTAAATTTTAGTGATAAAGATTTAAAATAGCCTTCAAAAAGGCTTCCCATTTTTTTAATTAATATAAAAGATACGAATGAAAGGAATTATTCTTGCGGGCGGCTCTGGAACACGCCTGCATCCCATTACCAATGCGATTAGCAAGCAGATTATGCCGATTTATGATAAACCCATGATTTATTATCCATTATCTATATTATTAATGGCGGGAATATCGGAGATATTAATTATTTCCACCCCACATGACCTGCCCCATTTCGAACGCTTATTAGGAGATGGAAGCAACCTGGGAATCAGCCTCAATTATGCAGAACAAAAAGTACCTAATGGCCTGGCACAGGCATTCGTGATCGGATCGGATTTTATCGGAGCGGATAAGGTGGCACTGGTTTTGGGAGATAATGTATTTTATGGGGTAGGATTGGGAAGCCAGTTGATGGCCAATACTGACCCGGAAGGTGGTATCGTATATGCGTATCATGTTTCTGACCCCGAGCGGTATGGAGTGGTGGAATTTGACCGCAATAAAAAAGCCCTTTCTATTGAAGAAAAGCCCGAAAAACCCAAGTCCAATTATGCGGTTCCGGGCTTGTATTTTTATGATAATAATGTGGTGAGTATTGCAAAAGGACTGAAACCGAGCACCAGAGGCGAATACGAGATTACCGACATCAACAGAGAATATCTCAGAAGAGGGAAATTAAAAGTTTCCATCCTTGACCGGGGGACCGCCTGGCTGGATACTGGAACATTCGATTCGCTGATGCAGGCTTCCAATTTTGTACAGGTGATTGAAAACCGGCAGGGAATTAAAATAGCCTGCATTGAAGAAATAGCCTACCTGAAGGGATTTATTAATAAAGAACAACTGGTCGCACTGGCACAGCCGTTGTTGAAAAGCGGCTATGGGCAGTACCTGCTGGGGGTAGCCGAAAGGGGATAGGCATCTATACTTCTTCATGAA
>CAYRBD010000102.1:0-5961 GCA_964422465.1 uncultured Chitinophagaceae bacterium | reverse complement strand
ATTGATTCAAAATTTCCTAAATCAATGCAACCCTACCATCCCTTTTGTCCACTCAGATATTTTTCTTAAATTATATCCAACACCATTTTTAAAAACAATTTCTGTCTTTCTCATATTTTTAATGGCCTTTCCCACATCAGCAATTCTTCCCTGCTCTACAAGAATAGTTTGATATAGCAGGCGATAGCAATAATGACAGATGGTTTTTTCATGATGAAAATGGTTATTGACTTTTTACCTTCACTTGAACGGATTAACCCCCATATTATACCATGCAAAGGCAAATTTATCTGCGTAAACATTTATGCGTTTGCTCAAATCCATTCCGGTCCAATGGCCGACATTATGGCCTATCTGCATTAAAACAGGATTATTCCCGGCATTATCGGCCTGCAGGGTGGCGGCAAACTTAAAGGACATTCCCGGCTCCACGCGGTCATCGTGATCGGCGGCCCAGACTAGCGTTGCCGGGTAATGCACCCTTTTCTTTACATTTTGCAGGGGGGAATAGCTCAGTAAATATTTAAACATCACCGGCGAATCTTCTGCCGTTCCAAAATCGGAAGCCCACCCGGCGCCTGCCGTGAATTTATTATACCGGAGCATATCTAATACACCTGCTGATGGCAGAGCTACCTGCATCAAATCCGGCCGTTGAGTCATCACAGCACCCACCAGCAAACCGCCATTGGAACCGCCCATGATAGCCAGGTATTTTTTAGAAGTATATTTTTCTTTGACCAAATATTCCGCAGCAGCAATAAAATCATCAAATACATTTTGTTTGTGCATACGCGTACCGGCCAGATGCCACTTCTTCCCATATTCCCCACCGCCCCTGATATTAGGCTGTGCATAAATGCCTCCATGTTCCAGCCATTCCATCCGCCTGGCTCTGAAGTTTGGCATCAGGCTGACACCAAAACCACCATAGCCATACAACAAAGTAGGGTTCTTTCCATTTAGTGTGGCGCCCTTTTTATAAACAATATACATCGGGATGCTGGTGCCATCTTTGCTGTGGTAAAAAACCTGTTTGGTTATGTAATCATCCGGTTTGAAACTCAGGTTGGGCTTCCAGTATAAAGACTTACTTCCATCTTTCAGGGTGTAATGATAAATAGTGGAGGGATAAGTAAAGGAAGTAAAAGTATAATACAGATCAGTCTGGTTCTTATATCCGCTGAATCCATGAGCTGTGCCTGCTGCCGGCAGCTTTATTTCACGGATTTTATTTCCGTTGTAATCATATTGGAAGACTTCATCTTTTACGTCCACTATATAAGTAGCAAAGAAATAACCGCCAACAGAAGAAACCTGTAGTGCATTTTTGGTTTCAGGAATTACATCTTTCCAATGATCAGGTGAAGGATTGGTAGCATTTACTTTTACCAAACGAAAATCAGGCGCATTTCTGTTGGTATAAATAAATAAAGTGCTTCCTTCGTTATCTACCACATTTTGCCAGCTTTTAAAATCTGTCACAATGGGGACAATGGGTGCATTTGGTTTTGTAAGGTCCTTAATGTATAAATCATCAGTATTAGAGGTGTTTCCTCCTATAATAACCAGGTAATGGCCGTCTTCAGTAGTGAATCCTTCTACATAACGATGAGGCTCTTTTTCTCCACCAAATACAAATTTATCCTGCGATTGGGGTGTGTCCAATTTATGATAATATAAAGTGTGATGAATGGTTTTGTAAGTAAGCCGGTTGGCCCCTTTGGGAATATCGTAGGTAGAATAATAAAATCCATCATCTCCTTTCCAGGATACACCGGTAAATTTTGCATTTTTAATCGTGTCGCCCACTAATTTTCCGGTACGTGTATCTTTTACTAAGATATCCCGCCAGTCCGAGCCGCCATTGGAGATCAGGTAAGCCATCAGGGAGCCATCATGCGTAAAGGAAATTCCCTGTAAGGATACGGTGCCGTTGTGTGCAAAAGTATTTGGATCCAGGAAAACTTCTGCTGACGCAGTATCCGCAGGATTTTTTGTCCGGTAAAGCACATGTTGGTTTTGCAGCCCTGTATTTTTATAGAAATAATAATAATCGCCATGCTTTTCAGGAGCAGTTATCCGGCTATAATTAACCAGGGAAGTCATCTCTTTTTTGATCCGATTCCGGAAAGGAATTTGCGCCAGGTAATTATCAGTTACTTTATTTTCCGCCTTTATCCATGCTTTGGCGTCCGGCGAATCATAATCTTCCAGCCACCGGTAAGGATCGGGTATTTTCTGACCGTAAAAGACGTCAAATGAATCCACTGTTTTTGTTTGTGGATAATGAATAGCTGTTGCTCCTCGTTGTTGTGAATGGCAGCCGGCAATAGCCAGAGCGGCTGCCAGAATGATGAATCGTTTCATGATTTGAGATTTTATAATTTGAAATTAAGTACGTGCTATTTTCTCTTGCTAAAAACCGGGTTAAGGAGTTACCAGAGTTCATTTACGGGATACCTCGTGCAGAAAACGCTGCGCTTCAATCAAACCCGGAAGCCCGGGGTCGGCATCGTGCCAGATTTTCACCAGTTTTTTGTAGGTGGCCACGGCGGCTGTGGTATCATGGCTCACGACTTGTGCCCGTGCCAGTCCCAACAATGACTGTGTTCGATTGGGCGCTTTCTTTAGCGCCTTCTTAAACGCAGTGCGTGCGGAGTCCGGTTTGCCTGCAACGAGCAATAAATCGCCCAGCAATTCATACGGCGGCTTGACAGGTACCGGTGGTCCAAAGGCGAACGCCATACCATAGTAACGCTGTGCCGCACGGCGCACCAACGCCAGGGCTTGAGACATGTCGCCGTGCTTGCTTGCGATCACGCCATGGAGATCATCGCGCAGGATGCGGAGGTAATCGGCCATCTGAGTATCCTCCGGCTTTGGTGATCGCATAGTAGCGGTGAATTTAGCTAATGCAGTAAGCGATGTTTTCGCCAACGCTGTATCACCGCGCTCCGCAGCGGCATACCCTGTCACAAAATCGTACCATCCCGCTTGAGGGCCGAGCCCGGCTGTGTCAATCTGCATGTTCACAACTTTTCCGTTCCAATCCTGCGATTCCACCACAGCAATGTTGCGCATCCGCATTAGCGACCAGTGGAAAGGATCGTTGAACTTCGCGGCTTGCTTCGTATCCATTCCGCGCAACGCCTGGCTGCCGGTGCAACTGCACCCTTGCAACAGATTTTCTGCGGCCTTGTAACGTCCCTGCTGGAAATATCCGTACTCCAGCCATTGGTTGTAATGGAAGCAATGCACTTCCGGTTTGCCTTCGGCTTTCCTGTGTTCACGGACTACGCGGTCCGCATTCTCGTTGGCCTTAACCACAGCGTCCCACATACCCAACGCTATAAAAATGTGTGAAGTCATGTGCTGGGCATGGGCAGCGTCGGGCGATACCTTTGACAGGGCACGTGCCGCCACCAGTGCACCGGCGGCGTGCTGCGGATCATCCATCCCATGGATCCAATAATGTGCCGCCCCCGGATTCTGCGGATTGAGTTTGAATATGCGTTTGGCGATTGTCGCCGCATGGAGATAATCGGGGATGTTGCGCACACCTTCGTTGCGGCCCATCAGTGCCAGCGCATAAAACAACTGCGCATTGTTGTCGTGTGGATAGGCCGCAGCCAGACGCTGCATCGCTTTACAGTAACGTGCATCGCGTTGCCGCTTTGTGCCTTTACCGGAATACAGCATCTCCACCGCCGCGAGATAGGCTTTTTCTCGCGCAGTTGGCGCTTTCGCCGCACGTGCGGCAGAGGTGGGGCCGAGTTTGTCAAGCGCGGCTGCTCCTGCGGCGGTGTCAACCTGGTCCCAGATGCCGTGGTTGTATGTCATCGCCTCACCCCAGTAAGCCATCGCAAAGTCAGGGTCGAGCTTTTCGGCCTGCTGAAATGCTTTCGCCGCATCCGGGTACTCGAACAGATGCAGCAACAGCAAACCCCGTACAAACGCGGTCTGCGCCGCAGGCGATTTTTCGGAGGTCGGAAAATTCACTGTACCCAACCCCACGATGGTCTGTGATGTTTGCGCCAAGGCGCTAAGGCTGCCTGCCAATAACAGCAGTCCGGCGAGAAGAAGTGTTTTTGCTTTCATGACGATTGAGTTTTTAATTTTTAATTTCCTTTGCCCAGGCATCCATTTTTTCCTGCAATATTTTTAGTGGCATACTACCGCCGCTTAATAATTCATCATGAAAACTGACAATGCTGAACTTGTTGCCCAATTCTTTTTTATATTTATCTCGCAATGCAATTATTTTCAACCTGCCGGTCATATAGCATAACGCCTGTCCCGGCATGGCCATGTAGCGTTCGATCTCGGCAGTGGCCGTATGTTTGTCTATGGGTTCATGGTCCATCATATATTGTATAGCTTGTTCCTCCGTCATACCTTTAGCATGAATGCCTGCATCCACTACAAGACGTATGGCTCGGTGCATTCGCCCCTTCAGAGATGCCAGGTATTGATAAGGACTGGTATAAAGTCCCAGTTGCTTACCCAACGACTCGCAATAAAACGCATAACCTTCACCAAAAGCCCCATACCAACCAAAACGACGAAACTTTGGCAATAAAGTATCTTCCTGTTGTAAGGAAATCTGGTAATGATGTCCAGGTATGGCTTCATGTAAAAAGAAATTATCCATAGGAGTAGCGTTGAATTTTGTAGCATCCGGTATAGGTACATAAAATATTCCGGGTCTGCTGCCATCGGGAGCACCGGCAAAATACTCCGGCACACCCACGCTTTTTTCACGATATTTTTCTACCTGTTTTATTTCAAGAGGCGTTTTGGGTTTAACGCCAAACAGGTTTTTTACATGAGTATCCACTATTTTATGAATTGATTCAAAAGAATCCAGTGCCTCCTTTGGAGTCTTGAAAGGGAAAAACCTTTTATTCGTCTTCATGTAGTGAAATAAGGCTTTTAAACCTCCTTTAAACCCGATAGCATCTTTTATACTGTCCATAAGATGGGTGATAAGAGCTACCTGCTGCAATCCGGTCTGATAAGCCTGGTCGGGGGTTTCATCGGTGGTAGTCCAGTATTTCACATCATAAGCATACATTTTCCTACCGCCCGGAATGGTAGAAAGGCCCGCGGTAGTCCTTGCTTTGGGCAGATAATCATACTTTAAAAAATGGGCTAATTTTTTATAAGTTGGAACAATGTCAGAAAGAACTGCCTGCCTGTAATCATTAATCAGACGCTGGCTGTCAGCGGAGGAGATGTTTTTTGGCAGATGCGTGACAGGTTGATAAAATAAACTTTTGGTCGGGCCGCTAACTACCATGCTTTCCAGTTCCGGGATTGTTTTTATGACCAATGTTCTGGGCAATACTACTCCGGCAACCATTCCTTGCCGAAAGTTTCCAATGGCCGAATCGCAAAGAATCGGAAATTTTTTTATCCGGCTGAGCCAGTTGTCATAATCTTTTACCGTTTTAAATGGCACCATGGTATTCCCTAAGGGGAATAAAATCGGCACCCCGTTAATCTGATTAAATGGCATCATCCAGGTATCAAGTGTCAGGCCTTTTAATGCCATATTCATGTTGTACAAAAAAATGTCGTAGCTGATCTTATTCTCCTCAGTGAGCTTATCCCGGTTGAAAGATTTTACCGTGTCTAAGTAGGACTGATAAAATACTTTTAATTTGTTCCGGAAAGCCTGCGTTTGGTTATTCGGAAGTTGATCATTGTAGCGGTTGTCGCCGGTCATGGTAGCGTCAATAGGAAATAGTTTTAAATGCCGTTCCCAATAGTTGTTGAATACAACATCCAATTTTTTATTAGTTACGGAGTCGGTATTAGTTGCCTTGTTTTTTGAGGCATGCCGGTTACAGGCAGCTATCGTAACACTCATGATTAAGAATACTGTGGCGGCGATAATTGATTTTGTTTTCATGATCATTTAGATTTTTAATTTGAAATTTGAAATTTTTGATTGGG